>JAPLEC010000031.1 GCA_026391515.1 Bacteroidia bacterium
TAGCACCAACCGGGACAGATTCATCGGTCGTGTTTTTCCAAAGATCGCACATCAGACAATGAAAAGGGCATTCCCGATTCGTCAGAAAAATGATCGCAATATCTTCAATTTCTCCCGAAATGGTGCGTTCTTTTTCAACCAGCCATGCATAGGGTTTTTGCGGATCAACAGAATTTTTCCTTCCCCGGTTGGACACTATCCACCGGTCATTAATAACGAGTTCAGGATTTTCACTCATAATTTGAAAGAAACTCTTTCCGGTAAGCAATTTCTCGCTCAGGAAAATGCCTTTTAAAGTCCCTGGAAGAGGTCGCGCCATGCTGAAAGCGTCTTTTCGGGAAAACCGGCATCTCTATTCCTGTAATGGCCTTAATTCCATGAGAAACTATTTGTCCCTTCAGATCATAAAGCTTCTGATGATCCCAATTGGTTATATCAATATAAGGAATACCCTCAGAAATTTCGATCACATTAGGCAATGTATAAGGACTAAACACTTCAAAGCCCAGCCAATCTCCGGGAGCATATGTACGCATATATCCTCTGCTTAGTCCTCCGGAATATGTCAATGAATGCTTTATTGATTCTACTCCCCAGCCTTCATGATAAAGCATCATGTTATTGAGAACACTGCGTATTGTCAACTCAGGATTTTCTTCAATGGGATAATCTTTTAAGTTTTCGTCACCACCATCTCCATCAACGATGTATTTCCAATCGGGATAACGCGACCGGATTCCCTGCAGAAGTGACAAATTCATTGTTGCTGATTGTATATCAAGAGGTTTATAGTCTTCGACAACTTTTACAGCCTTCTTCCAATCCAATGCTGAATAATCCATTTCAATGGGTTCCAGAAATAATTCCAGATTCAGTGCTTCCAGAAATTTCCTGGCCTGGATTAAATCTTCACCATCTCCATCAATGGTGAGAGTAAAAGCTTTAAGCCTTGATGGACTTTGACCAAGTTCTTTCAGTGCATGGCAGGTAAGTAAGAAAACCGAACCACTGTCAATTCCGGCAGAAAAAGTTACCCCAATTGGCCCTGTTCTCGCACGGAATTGCAGCCACTTTTTGATTTCTTCATATAAGGCTCCAATATAATTTTCACCTATTCGTACAGGATTATCGTGGGAATATTTGTTGCGTTCAGGAGTGAAAAACCGAATATAAACAGGATTTGGATCAGGACAACCCAACAGTTCAATTTTAGTAATATAGTGGGCCGGAGCCATCCTTGTATAGGAGGGATGGAATTGGTCTTCAAGGCCTTCCTTTTTAAGATAATCAAAAATGATATCAATCCGTTCAGCAATAACCAGAATGGGACCAGCAGCTTTTTTTGCAATAAAATAACGGATCGGACGGCTAATTGATCTTGCCATTCGAATCGTTTTGCCATTGACAGAAACAAGAGAAAACTGCCCGTCAATCTTTCGAACAGCTTTAACATCCCCCGATCTGACAATGTAAACAGACTCTTAGTGTGTCATATTATAAATGACATTTTTGCCCGGATTGGTAAGATATATTACCCTTTCTACATACTGATTATCCAT
>JAPLEC010000374.1 GCA_026391515.1 Bacteroidia bacterium
AGGCACGGGTTGAATACCGATGCCTCATTCAGGTTTGAAAGAGGTGCAGACCCGGAAATAACATCGTGGGCTCTGAAAAGAGCTATCATGCTTATTAAAGAAATCGCGGGAGGAAAAATCTCTTCAGACATTGTCGATATTTATCCAAAAAAGATTAAAAGGGCAAAGGTCGAAGTAAGCTACAGGGATATCGACAGACTGATAGGAAAGCAAATTGACCATAACATAATTAAAAAGATTCTCGTTCTTCTTGATATCAAAATTCTGAATGAAAAGGAAGATAATATGACCCTTGAGATTCCTTTATACAGGGTGGATGTTCATCGTGAAGCAGATGTCGTTGAAGAGATCCTGAGAATCTATGGCTACAATAATGTAGAGATTGACAGTCATGTAAATTCAACCCTTTCTTATACTGAAAAGCCTGACAAAGAAAAGATAATTAATATCATTTCCGATTTGCTGACGGCAAACGGGTTTGCAGAAATCATGTGTAATTCGCTCAATCCTTCCTCATTTTACGAGAACGGCGATTTCTTTAAAGATCAGCTGGTAATGCTTGCCAATCCGCTTAGCTCCGATTTGAATGCTATGAGGCAATCTCTGCTTTACGGCGGACTCATTTCAGTTGCATGGAATATAAACCACCAGAATCCTGATCTGAAATTATACGAATTTGGCAATATTTATTTTTTCAGGAATTCAGGCAAATCATTTCCTATAGTAGATGATTATATCGAAAAAAGATCTCTGGATATATTTATTTCAGGAAATAACGCAACTCAGCGATGGAATTATAAAACAAATCCAACAGATTTTTTTAATTTAAAATCGACTGTCGAAATAATTCTTGCACGTTTAGGACTTAAACCTGAAGATTTAGCTGGTAACGAAAGTGGTAAAAAATATTTTTCAGAATCTCTGACATATACTTTCAAAAATAAACTTATTGCTGAAACAGGAAGGATTTCAAAGGAATATCTTACAAAGCTCGATATTGATCAGGATGTTTATTATGCTCATATTGAATGGGATTTTCTTCTTGATATGATTAAAAATCATTCTATATCTTACCAGGAGCTCCCAAAATATCCATGGGTAAGAAGAGATCTTGCCCTTTTGATAGATAAGAATGTGAAGTTCAGACAGATCAGAGATATTGCTTTTAAAACAGAGAAGTATATTCTTCAGTCCGTAGATCTTTTTGATGTTTATGAAAGTGAAGGACTGGGTCAGAATAAGAAATCTTATGCCGTCAGCTTTATTCTGAGAGACGACCTAAAAACGCTGACCGATAAGAATATAGAAAAAACAATGAACAATCTGATCGGCGCTTATGAAAAAGAACTTAATGCCAGAATAAGGTAATGAAAGTCAAAAGAGTTGAACTGATCAAAGGAGACATTACAAATCTGAATGTTGACGCAATAGTGAATGCTGCAAACAATTCACTTCTCGGCGGAGGTGGTGTTGACGGGGCGATTCATAAAGCTGCCGGACCCGAACTTTTTATAGAGTGCGAAAACTTAAAAGGTTGTACAACAGGCCAGGCAAAAATAACAAAGGGATACAAGCTGAAAGCAAAACATATCATTCATACCGTCGGACCAGTGTGGTATGGAGGCTACCGCGATGAACCAGACCTGCTTGCATCGTGCTATCAGTCAAGCCTTAAGCTGGCTAAAGAAAATAAAATAAAGACGATTGCATTTCCCGGAATCTCAACAGGTATATATGGTTTTCCGAAGGATCTGGCAGCAGTTATAGCCATTAATGAAACTAAAAGATTCATAAACAAATATTCTTATCCCCAGAAAGTCATCTTTGTTGCCTACGATGATGATAGTTTCGAAACTTACAGAAATCTCCTGGATAAATGAGTTCCCTGTTCAGATCTGTAAAGAATTATTTTTCGCTTGTTAAATTCAGCCATACTGTCTTTGCAATGCCATTTGCCCTTATAGGCTTTGCTCTTGCTGTCACAACTACTGATAATGTATTCAGCTTAAAGCTCCTTCTGCTGGTTATACTCTGCATGATCTTTGCACGTAATGCCGCAATGGGATTTAACCGACTGGCAGATAACAGGCTCGATGCCCTCAATCCAAGGACGAAAAACAGGGAAATACCCACCGGGAAAATAAGCACTAAAGCGGCTTTATTTTTTGTAATTGCAAATGCAGCTCTGTTTATAACAACCACCGGTTTTATAAATAAACTTACACTATTTCTGTCACCGGTAGCTCTCTTAATTATTCTTGGATACACATTTTCGAAACGCTTAACTTATCTGTGTCACTTTATTCTTGGTCTTGGACTGAGCCTTGCTCCCATCGGTGCATATATCTCTGTTACTAACACTTTTGCCCTGATCCCTGTAATATATTCATTAATAGTGATAACATGGGTAAGTGGATTCGATATAATTTATGCACTGCAGGACGACGATTTCGACAGATTGAACCAGCTGTATTCCATTCCATCGTTAACAGGAAGAAAAAGGGCTCTGATTATTTCCATTCTGGTACATTTTATAACATTCATTTTAGTAATTGCAGCCGGATACCTTGAAAAGGGAGGTCCGATTTTCTGGATTGGAGCTTTTATATTTACGGCATTATTGATATACCAGCATATAATTGTAAAGCACAATGATATCAGCAGGGTAACACTTTCCTTCGCAACGACAAACGGTGTTGCAAGCATCCTTTTCTCAATATTTGTAATAATCGATCTGTATATCAGATATCATTGAAATGAAAAAAATCATCACATTATGTTTTTTAATAAAGCTTTTTTTTATTACTTGACCCTACTTAATTATTTGATATGGGAGAAATTATAATAAAAGAGGTACTTACCCGGAAAGAGCTTCGTGAATTTATCTTCCTTCCTGAAAAAATTCATAAGAACGAACCTCACTGGTTGCCATCCATCTATATGGATGATTGGCTATTATATGACAAGAAGAAGAACAAATCTTATTTATATGCTGATGCCATCCTATTGCTTGCTTATAAGGATAATAAGCCTGCCGGCAGGATCATGGGAATCATAAACAATCGGTATAACGCCATCCATAATGAGAATCACGGGCGTTTTTGTTTTATGGAGTGCTATAACGATAAGGAGGTTTTTCATGCCCTGATAACAAAAGTTGAAGATTGGGTAAGACAGAATGGAATGAGCCATCTTGTTGGTCCCCTTGGTTTTTCTGATAAGGATCCTCAAGGCTTCCAGATTGAGGGATTTGAGTATCCCCAGATTATAACCATTCCTACTAATTCACAATATATGGTCAGCCTGATTGAAGGCGAAGGATTCGAAAAAAAGATTGATCTGGTGAATTACTTTATAAGAATGCCTGAAGAATTGCCACTTATTTATAAAAAGGTACTTTCAAGAGTCGAGAAAATAGAAGGTTATAAAATCATTGAGTTTACAAAGAAAAAGGAGCTTAAGCCATACATTATTCCGGTCCTTGAGCTTATGAATGACACATTTAAAGAGATATATGGCTTTGTGCCTCTTAATGATAAAGAAAAGTCTGAATTTGCATCAAGGTATCTTCCGATTCTCGATCCAAAATTTATTAAAGTTGTGAGGGACGACAATCAGATGATCGGTTTTGCTATCAGCATGCCGGATATAAGTCCGGGTATAAAAGCCTGTAATGGCAGGTTGTTACCATTCGGGATTTTTAAAGTGCTGAAAGAATCGAAACGTACCAAAAAGCTGATGATGATGCTCGGAGGGGTAAAAAAAGAGTATCGCGGTAAAGGACTTGATGTTCTTATGGGTGTAAAGATCCTTGAGTCTGCAATAAACCATAAGATGGAACTGATCGACAGCCATTTAGTCCTCGAAAATAATTCCAAGATGAGAGCTGAGTACGAAAGGGTTGGTGGACGTCTCGTTAAAAAATTCAGGATCTATCAGAAAGCCCTGTAAATTTTAAAACTACCCCTATCCCGATAGTTATCGGGACTCCTAAATTGGATTTTTCAATTTTTACACCATCAAAGCCCCCTTCGGGAGGGAAAATCATCGGGATCTTAAGCTTCAAAGGCTCCCAGATAT
>JAPLEC010000105.1 GCA_026391515.1 Bacteroidia bacterium
CAACCTTGCCGGATCTGTGGAAAAACTTGCTGTGGCAGGGACAACATCTGCACTCGATGAAGCACTTTTTGAGGTAAAAAACAAGAATGGACAAACAATATTTGCTGTTTACAACGAAGGAGTAAGGATATATGTTGACGACGGTGCAAAAGGAACGAAGGGAGGCTTTGCGGTTGGAGGCTTTGATATGACAAAGGCGACTAAGAGAGAGTATCTTGTAGTTTCAGATGACAGTATCAGGATGTATCTGGACAGTAATCCGTTAACAAAGGGAACAAAAGGTGGCTTTGCAGTCGGAGGCTTTGACATGACAAAAGGGACAATACAGAACTACCTTGATGTGAGCGATGACAGTATAAGATTGTATATAGATAATACAGGAAAGGGGACCAAGGGTGGTTTTGCTGTCGGAGGCTTTGATATGACAAAAGGGATAAAAGGCAACTTTCTTAATATATCAACTGATGCTACAGGTGTTATTAATCCGGCACAAAACAGAATATTATGGTACCCGTTAAAAAATGCATTTCTGGCTGGCAGAGTATTAATTACAAGTTCAACAAATGTTGGCGAAAACTCATTTGCAGTCGGTTATGAACCAAAAGCTAAAGGCATGTATTCACAGGCTATGGGCTTTAAGCCTATAGCACTCGGCAACTATTCAACAGCTATGGGGAAAAATGCAACAGCAAATTTTAATAATTCATTTGCTTTAGGAGACGGGGCAGTGGCTAATAATATTGACTCATACGCATTTGGAGCCGGAGCTCAGACTGTAGGTTCAGGAAGTTTTGCATTTGGTTCTTTCGGTCGCGATACTCTGACAGGTGTACCAAATACACAACCAACTTATGCGAGTGGAAATTATGCTTTTGCAATAGGTTTGGGCGCAGTGGCATCCGGTCAATCCTCTACTGCCCTTGGTATTAACAGCGCTTCATCAGGCGATGCTTCAATGGCCCTTGGGGTGTTCTCAAAAGCTCAAGGCTCAAAATCGGTGGCACTTATGGCAGGCCAGGCAATTGGCATGTATTCATTTGCAGCAGGTTTTATGTCGAGAGCTGGAGGCGATTATTCTATAGCTATCGGAAGAGGTATAACAAAATTTGGAGGTGTATATAACGATGCAGCCGGTTATGAGTCAATTGCTTTAGGTTATTCGAGAGCTTATGGTCCTTATTCCATTGCAATAGGAACAGCAACTGTCAATGGGACAAATGGAACTGGCATCGGGAATTCGGTAACAGTTAATGGTGGATATGCCACAGCAATCGGAACATTGCTTACCGCTGATTCCTACCGTTCCTTTGTCATTGGGAATAACAATATTGTAAGTGGAAGTACAACGGCATGGAATCCAACTGATCCGCTTTTTGTAATTGGTAATGGTGTCTCAACTCCATCAAATGCGATGACTGTTCTTAAGAATGGAAAGGTTGGAATAGGAACTAGCACACCCACACATCTTTTAGACTTAAGGGGAGAACTTAGAATTACACAAAGCACTTCATACGATGTATGGATACAGGGAGGAAGCGTAACAAGCGGGGATGATAGAAATTTAGCGATTGTTGGTTCGGATGAAGATTCTGGAGATAAGCTTATGATTAATTATGGTTCAGAATATGCTGCCGGGACTGAAATTCAAAGTGCTTTGAATGTTACCGGAGCATTGTCAGCAGCTTCAACTTTGTCGGTTACCGGAGCAGTGACGGCTGCAAGTACATTATCAGTGACCGGTGCTTTAACTTTTTCAGATCCGTACACAAGGACCATTACTTCTCCAAGGTATCTTTATGTGAATGCTTCCGGTGCAGTCGGAGGAATATCATCTTCAATAAAATATAAGGAAAACATCAATAAGCTCGAAGACATCGATTGGCTATTTGATTTGAAACCAGTAACATATAACTATAAAAATTCTGACCCGACCGATATCTACTATGGACTTATAGCTGAGGAAGTTTCAGATGTAAATCCACTTTTGGTTATATATGGTCCTGATAAAAAACCAGATGGCCTTATGTACGAAAAGCTTACAATTCCACTGCTGAAAGCTATCCAGGATCAGAAGAAGGAGATTGATACTCTTAAAGAAACCATTAACAAACTTGAAACTCTTGTAAATAAACTTCTTGAAGAAAAATAGAGGCTATTAGTTAAATCCTGATTAAACAGCAGAGGGTACTTGAAGGTATTACATTATTGATAATCTACTTTCAGTCATTCGTCAAAAAAGACTTGATTTGTTTTTTCATTTATCATACCTTCAGCCACTAAAATATGAAGGTCATGAAAACGAAACTCACCCTCTTGCTTCTTTTATTCCCGACTCTTCGGTCGGGATCTTCGCTTCGCTCGACTTTTTTCTTTTGTCTTTTTTCTTTTATCTTTTGTCTTGTCGAAGCCCAGGTTCCTCAAGGCTTTAATTACCAG
>JAPLEC010000413.1 GCA_026391515.1 Bacteroidia bacterium
TAACAGGGTTCATGGTGTACAGACAATTCTGAAAGAAAAACCTGATGCAGAAGTGATAATTCTTGATGATGGATTTCAGCATAGAAGGATAACTCCCGGTCTTTCAATTCTTCTTTCCGATTTTGAAAGACTTTTCATAAAAGATAATCTGCTACCATACGGTAACTTGCGGGAAAGCGTGAGAAATATGAGCAGAGCTGACATTATTCTTATTACAAAATCTCCTGAAAGCATATCTCCGATTCAGCGACGTATACTGGTAAAGGAGATTAACAAGGCTCCCTATCAGAATCTTTATTTTACATATATTAAATATAAAGAACCTGTTAACGTTTTCGATAATAATGTTCCTGATTTAGATATATCCGCAGAATCAAAGAAAGCTGATCGGGGTATTGTTCTTGTAACAGGAATTGCAAATCCTAAACCTTTTCTTGATTATCTTCAGAAGAGCTTTAATGAGATCATTCATCTCTCTTTCAGTGATCATCACAGGTTCACTTTAAAGGATATTGAAAAAATTCAGGACTCCTGGAAATCCCTGACATCCTCCCTGAAGTATGTTATTACTACTGAAAAGGATGCTGCCAGACTAAGGGAATTTGATAATATTGCAGAACCAATCCGGTCTTCATTTTATTATATTCCTGTTGGAACAGATTTCCTGAATGATGATAAGGATGAGTTTGATAATCTGATAGTTAATTATGTTAGAAAAAATAAACGAAACAACAGAGTTTCTTAAGGCTAAAGGGATTATTAATCCTGACGCTGGAATAGTCCTTGGTACCGGTCTTGGCGGACTAACAGCAAAGATTGAGAACCGTATTGAAATTGATTATAAGGATATTCCGAATTTCCCGGTCTCAACAGTGGAAGGTCATGCCGGAAAATTTATTTATGGCGACTTCGGCAGGAAAAAAATTGTCGCCATGAAAGGCCGGTTCCATTACTACGAGGGATATGGACCAGAACAGGTATCATTACCTATAAGAGTTTTGAAATATCTGGGGATTAAATGTCTCTTCCTTTCAAATGCTGCAGGGGGTGTTAATCCTTCCTTCCAGATAGGCGATATTATGATAATCACCGATCATATAAGCCTGTTGCCAAATCCACTTATTGGTCCTAATGATAATCGGATCGGAGCACGTTTCCCCGACATGGGTGAAGCATACGATAAGTATCTGATCAAGAAGGCTTTAATTATAGCCCAGGATCATAATATCAGGATCCATAAAGGAGTTTATCTTTCTACCAGCGGACCAACATTTGAAACACCAGCCGAGTATAAATGTTTCAGGATAATTGGTGCCGATGCTGTCGGGATGTCAACGACTCCGGAGGTAATTGTTGCCCGTCACATGAATCTTCCTGTTTTTGCAGTAAGCATTATTACTGACCTTGGCGTTGAAGGGAAAATTATTTATACAACCCATCAGTCTGTTCTTGATGAAGCCGCTAAAACTGAAGAACGAATGACAGCTCTCATGACGGATATGATTGCTTCGTTATGATATGCTCCCCTCCTCGGAGGGGCTAAACAAAAAGATCCCCTCCCGGGAGGGGCAAGGGGTGGGTTAATTTTAGCTAAATCTTTGATTCACAGGTTCCCCTCCTCGGAGGGGTCAGGGGTGGGTTTATTTTTTACGATCCAATCTTCAATTACTCTTAAAACATTATTCATATTTTTCTTTACCTCAATATCCTCAAATCTTAGAAATCGAACACTAAGATTTTCAAGCTCCTTTTGCCTCTCTTCATCATAATCATATTTATAAATATGTGTATCACCATCAATTTCAACTGCCAAAGATAGTTCCTTGCAAAAGAAATCCACAATAAAATTTCCTATCGGCCGCTGTCTGTCGAAATCATAACCTAGCATTTTTTTCTGTTTTAGTTCATTCCAAAGTAATACCTCGGAGAGAGTCATATTTTTTCTTAATTCTTTAGCAAGTTCTTTAAGTTCAGAATTATATGGGACTATTTTTCGTTTTGTTTGCATAATATTTTCTTTTAAAAACCTACCCCAAACCCCTCCAAAGAGGGGATTTTGAAGAAGAACCCATCTCAAATCTCTCCCAGAAGGAGGGTATCTTGAAGACAACCCGCTCTCCTTGCCCCTTCGAGGAGGAGATTTTAGCTTTATCGGATCACAGTGCAAACTTTCTTCCACGATTTGGTTTTGCCTTTATCGTTATATAACTCAATAAAGATGATATAGATTCCTCTCCGTACTAATGATCCATCAGCAGCTGTTCCATCCCAGATAACAGATGCCTTACTTCCCGCAAAAAGGTTTTCACTTATCTTCCTGACATACCCGCCTGTTTCATCAAAAATTGTTACTGAAACTACATTGCCAATGCCGTCCAGATTGAAATCTATCACGAGTATATCTTCATAACCGTCGTTATCAGGAGAGATTTTGCCAGAAGAAAAAGTTATCCTGCCGCCGGTTTCTGAACCCGGACTGAAAACAGAATTTTGAGTTCCGGGAGTTCCCCATCCCGAGCTCTCAGATGCTGAATGCCAGCCTGAACTTTCATTCGATGGAATTTCAGGTCTGATCTTCTCCAATGAAACGCCTTCATCTTCAGCAAGAAGCGAGAAATGCATGTCGTCGCTGTAAATAACCTCATCAATAAGGTCAAGCTCTCTGTTCAATAACAGCAAATGCCCTTTATCGTCAGGCATCGATGGTAGCCCTGCTGTATTAAAAATATTCTCCGGGTCAGAAGAAATATACCTGTTGATGACTTTTTCGCGGTCAGTTGTGACTGTATAAAATGCTCCCGGGATAATGCATCTTCCGTCTGCAGCAACCTGCTTTATCTCAGATGTATCGCCTGTTTCAGAATCTATTGAAGCCAGATAAAGCTTCGAAGCATCCAATATTTTATCAGAACAATTATAAAGTTCAACATAATCCGGATCGTCAGTATAAGGATTGAACAGAAGTTCGTTGAAAACAATATCTCCCTTTTTTACAGTTTCCGGCAAACCAAATTTGAATGTATACCTTGTTATTGAATTGCCGGCAAAATCTGTTACATCATTCGGAATATTAAGTGAATAAACTTTCCCCTTTGTCAATGGTTTGAATGGCTTGATACTGAATTGACTCATCAATTGATCTGATGACTTGATTGAACTTACCGGATCCTCCCCGATTGTGATTCTCTCAATATTTTCAAAAAGAGTAAAAACAGTTTCAGAAAACTGAATATTTATTGTCAGACTATCTTCCGGAAATACATTTTCAATTCCATGGAATAAAGGATCAGGATTGCTTCTGAGAACTGAATTTATTAAACCTGGCGTTCCGCCTTTTCTTGATGATGATGCTTCCCAGTTCCCTTCTGTAAAAAATGGAAAATCTGTATCAATCATTTCAAGCGACCAGCCTCCTGCTTTCTTTAAATCATTGCGATACCATTCAGACGAATATTCAAGTCCATGTATCATATTTCCCTGATTATCTGAAAGATAGATCATCCTGCCCTCATCTGTAAGTGCGGGGAATGATTTTAAGCCGATTACTTTGCCATATTCTGAAAAGGTTAAGGTATCCGTTACAGAACATAAAATGATAAAGCTGCCCGGATCAAAATTAACAGAAGGGAAAGTCGTACTCTGACTTTCTGTTGACAGTCTCCAGTTTTTCAGGTTGAATGAAAATTCTGTCCTGTTATAAACCTCGAGATATTCCTTTCCCGGAAGTGAAACAACAGGAACCGGATCGGCCATAATTTCCGAAATAATTATATCTCCCGGATCAGCCCAGACAGGAGTAAAAAGCACTGAAGCATTCTCTTTACAGTTTCCTGAATTATCACATATTTTATTGATTATCAGCTTATTATCTATTTTATTATTAAATTTATTTTGAAATACAATCAGGTAACTGGTTGCACTTTTCTTTTCAATCCTTACAGGCAGCTCTCCGCTATTATTAAGAGAGTAGTTTGACAGGAGCATTATTTCGTCAGAAGGTTCTTCGCTTAAATTTATTACCAGAGAATTGTTCCCTGAAACATTGTAACTTAAAATTTCCGGAGGCAGCTTGTCTTCATAAAAGACTCCTTCAATTTTAAAATCATCGAACCACAAAAGCCTGTCAAGCGTAGACGTGTACCTGTAATTCAAAACAAACCATGAAGAGGTGAATAATTCATTGTCGGAATACGATGCATTGCCTTTCAGAAAACCATCAGAATCATAAACAGAAATACTCCAGATTCCGGCAGTTGTTCTTTCAATAATAATTTCAACTGCCTTACTCATTCCTAATCCTGGTTGCCAGGTCACCGGACATGTCATTAATATGGAGGAAGCACCATTTTTGATTTTCCAGAGCTTGAGGATATCATCGCTTCCCGTCAGGTTTACTCCGACTGCATATCCGCTGACAGAGGAACCATTTGCAAATGAGCCAGGATCAGTATCAGACATCAGGTATGCTGCCCAGGTGTTTGATGATGACGGATCGTGATCATACTTCACTTTGAAAGACCACCGGGTTAAACCATCAGCAGGATGAAAATTTGTGAGTGGCAGACCAACACAGTCATTCCCTGGTGAAGGATTATCGAATATATGATGCAGTGAAAAATTTCCGGAAATATTTTCACAAGTATCAGCCTTCCAGTGACCTTCAGTACTCTGTACCCAGTTAACCAGGTTGCCTGACTCAAAGTCATCAATGATCTGACCGGATACCAGATATGGCAAAAACATAATCAGTAAAATAACTCTTTTCATGCAGCGGGACAGATTGAAAAAAAAGTTAATTTTGACCGTTTTTAACTTACAGTAAATATAATAATAACTTTGATTCTTTCAAATTTTTAAATTATGAAGACAGCTGTTGTTGGAGCAACCGGAATGGTTGGCCGGACAATGATGAAAGTCCTTGAAGAGAGAAATTTTCCTGTAACACAATTAATTCCTGCTGCATCAGAAAAATCTGTTGGAAAAGAATTGATATTCAAGGGTAAACCTGTTAAGGTAGTAAGCGTCAGGGAAGCTGTCGATGCAAAACCCGAATTTGCAATATTCTCCGCCGGTGCATCCACATCAAAGGAATGGGCTCCCGCATTTGCCAAAAACGGAACCGTTGTAATAGATAATTCTTCGGCGTGGCGTATGGATAAAAATGTTCCGCTTATTGTGCCGGAAATCAATAGTCATGTATTGAAAAAAGGTGACAAAATAATTGCAAACCCAAATTGCTCAACTATACAGATGGTGATGGCCCTCGCCCCTCTTCACAGGAAATATAAAATCAAACGACTGGTCGTTGCAACATACCAGTCAGTTACCGGAAACGGTGTGAAAGCTGTCACACAGATGGAAAATGAAAGGAAAGGGATTAAAGGTGAGATGGCGTATGCTCATCCGATTGACATGAATTGCTTCCCTCACGGAGGGACATTTCAACCAGACGGATATACTACCGAAGAGCAGAAGCTAATTGATGAAACCCGAAAAATACTTGAAGATCAGACTATTATGGTAACTGCGACTGTCGTAAGGATACCAGTGGTGGGTGGACATTCAGAAGCTGTGAATATAGAGTTTGAAAAAGAATTTAACATCGAAGAAGTGAAAAAACTGATCAATGATTTCCCCGGTGTTGTTGTTTATGATGATCCTGCAACCAATAAATACCCTATGCCAATTCTTTCGCACAGCAAGGATGAGGTGTTTGTCGGAAGGATCAGGAGGGATTTCTCAAAAGAAAAATGCCTAAATCTCTGGATTGTCTCAGATAATATCCGCAAAGGTGCTGCAACCAATGCAATTCAGATTGCGGAGTATATGTTAGCAAATAAACTCTATTAGTTTCCTCTGTGACTCTCTGTGCCTCCTCTGTGGATCTCTGTGTAAGTTTTTCTTTTAAATATTTAAAGTTACACAGAGTGCCACAGAGAACCACAGAGTTACACAGAGAATTATTCTTCAGTATTGTATAGAAAATCGTTATAAGGATACCTTTTCACATGTATCTTCTTTACCTCCTCGTAAAGAATTTTCTTAAGCTCCTCAACATTCTCCTTTGTTTTAGCTGAGATGAAAACTACTGGATGATTTTTGTCTCCGGCCATCCATGTTCTCTTTAAGTCGTCAAGCGAATAATTCTCTTTTCTGGCTGGTGTCAGATTATCCTCATCCTTAACTACATACGAGAATGCATCTATTTTGTTAAAGACAATGATCGAAGGTTTATCTGCTGATTTCAGATCGCGGAGTGTCTCGTTTACAACTTTTATCTGCTCTTCAAATCCGGGATGAGATATATCGACAATATGAACCAGCAGGTCCGATTCTCTCACTTCATCAAGTGTTGATTTGAATGATTCCACAAGATCGTGAGGCAGCTTCCTGATAAAACCAACTGTATCGGAAAGTAAAAAAGGAAGGTTTACTATCACAACCTTACGAACAGTAGTATCGAGAGTTGCAAAAAGCTTATTTTCAGCGAAGACATCAGATTTGCTGAGAAGGTTCATGATTGTCGATTTACCGACATTGGTATAACCTACAAGCGCCACTCTGACCATTTTCCCGCGGTTCTTCCGCTGGGTAGCCATCTGGGTGTCAATTTTCTTGAGCTGAGTTTTCAGAAGTGCAATCTTATCCCTGATTATCCTTCTGTCTGTCTCTATTTCGGCTTCTCCCGGTCCTCTGAGTCCAATCCCTCCTCTTTGTCTTTCAAGGTGAGTCCACATACCTTTAAGACGAGGCAGAAGATACTGGTACTGAGCCAGTTCCACCTGGGTCCTTGCGTGTGATGTACGGGCACGTCCGGCAAATATATCGAGTATAAGATTTGTTCTGTCGAGGATCCGGCACCCGAGAATTCTTTCAATATTTCTCAGCTGGCTTGGTGAAAGCTCATCGTCGAAGATCGCAATATCAATTTTATTCTCTCCGACATATTTAGCTATTTCTTCAATCTTGCCTGATCCAATAAAAGTTCCGGGATCAGGAATCTTCAGCTTCTGAATATATCTTTTAACAGGTTCAGCTCCGGCTGTCTCGGTCAGGAATGATAGCTCGTCGATATATCCTTCCGCTTCATTTCCATTCTGTCCCGGATAATTAATACCGATAAGTATTGCCCTTTCGACAGGCCGGTTTGTTTCGATCATTTAGTTAATCTGCCTTCTGTTGGTTTGAATAGATCCCCTGATGGCATTCTTCAGGGAATTTGAGGTACGAACTACCATTTCAATGTCGGAAGGGAATGGAACTAACTGTGCTTTTATCCTTTCCAGCTGTGAAGCGTTTAAAGCTCCAACATCGCCGACTGCCCTGGCAGTAACATTTTCAAAGAATGATTGAGCTCCGATCGGATCTTTCTTGAGAACTTTATTCGGATTAACCTGTATTGTTTCAATATCGCCTTCAATATTGCAGGATTTTGTCCGCAATGTCGAGATGAGAGCACATTGAAGTGTTTTATATTTTTTGAGCTTGATATCATTCCCCAGCGTATCTTTCATCACATTTCCTCTACTGTCAAGTTTATATGTAAATCCGTCTTCTATATCCTTTTTGACAACTGAATCGGTTTGAGCTATGTTATCCGGACTTACAGCAATATTTCTGACATTAACATTAATGAAATAATCGTACTTAATATTTTTATCCAGGTTTGTAGTATGGAATTCAACCCACTCGCTATTTAGCGATTGAAGGTCGACTGAAATAAGATTTTCTTCGAAGTCCTGAGGGAATTTGAGTGGAGTTGTATTCTGTAATGTAACAAAGACTCTGCTCATTCCCAGATATTTAGCTTCCTGGATTTTATTATCTATTCCTTCATAATTGCCAACATATTCCTTGGCCCGCACATATTCATAATAAGCCTGGCGGTAAGAATCTTTTAAGCCGCTATTCATAAGCTCGTTTCCGTGAGCAAAATAATAGTCGGCAGATTTACGCTTTGCAGCAATCATTTCAGACATATATTCGATATAGGGGAACTCAACATTTCTGCCTCCTGTGTTAAGCGGTGTAACAGTTCTTACCAAAGCCTGCCTGTCGCTCATTCTCTTATAGATCTGGTAGATCTCATCCCAGTTCTGAGGTCTCCCCTCCATTTTAAGGAATTTAATCCTTTCATTATCCTGTTCATTTACTACTTTATAAGATCGCTCGAGAATATCTATCTGTTTAGTATCTTCTGAATCTTTGCGCAGCTGTTTCACTGCTGTTGCAATTGCTGCGTCGTAGTTACCTTTTTCAAGTTGTTTCTTTGAAGATCCGCATCCGGAAAGGATAACCGTTATTGCGAAAATCAGAAATACTATTTTTTTCATAAACTATTATTTTATTATTGATAAAGATAAGTAATAATTGGCATTTGAAATATTATAACTTGTTCTTATTGTGATAATTAATTCTAAAGAATAAAATTTAGAGCAATCTGGAATCTGACTCTTACCGGTTCTCCTCTCTGAAGTCCGGGTGACCATTTGGGCGATTCAGAAATTGTTTTTACTGCTGCGCTGTCAATCAAAGGATTCACAGGTTTCAATACAGTAACATTGCTTACTGAACCATCTTTCTCGACTACAAATGTCAGGAATACTGTTCCATGAATTTTTGCATTAATAGCAGCTTGCGGGTAATTGGTTCTTTTATTCACCCATTCACGGAATTTATTTAATTCTCCACCTTTGAATGATGGCATTACCTCGACCAGTAAAAAAGCTTCACCCTTATCTGTTCCGCCTTCACCTGATAAAAGATCTTCTCCGACACCGTTACCCTTAACTTCCACCTGATTATCGCCGGAATGAGCAAGGAATTCGTCTGTGGAAACGGTAGTGTTCTCAATGGGGATTATGGTATCGACAACCTCCGGTGGAATATATTTTGGAACTTCCTGGAAAGGAGTTGATTCCGAAGGCGGTGGAGCGGGTGGTATGTAAATTTCTTCTTTTGGTGGTTCAAGAACTTCCATTTCGACCTGAACAAACCGTCCTCCGCCGGCAAGGATATGGTCAGTCTTAGGTTCTGCCATAAACGGAATAATAACTGCAAAACATCCTATCAATGAAGAAATTAATATACCTGTAATTAAAACAGAATTATATTTTTTCCTCAGCTGATAAGCACCATATTTCTTATTCCTTGACTCAAACAGCAGATCATCAAAACTGGGTACTATGTCCGGATTATCTTTCATTGCCGGGCAAAAATACAAAATAGCCCAATACCAGCAAAACACAAACTATGCCACATCATGTTAAATAATATTTAATTTTTTCTTTACATTTGTTCGATTTACAAGGGGGTTTAGCTCAGTTGGCTAGAGCGTTAGACTGGCAGTCTAAAGGTCAGGGGTTCGATTCCCCTAACCTCCACGAAAAAAGAGTGAAATTGCGAGTGAGTTCGAGCAATATTACTCTGTTCTCTCAAATCGCACTGTCAAACTCACACTGAATTTCACGTTAATTATGAAAATGAAAATCCTTAAAATTTCTCCGATATCAGTATTCCTTCTTTTAATTCTTTTAATCCTTAGTTCCTGTACTTTCTCAAAAAAAGCATGCAGGGAATTGCTTGAAGATTCAATGAAAAAGAAATATGATATAGTTATTGTTCCCGGAGTGCCTTTCGAAAACGGAAAATGGAGCTATGTAATGAAAGGCAGGGTTTACTGGTCGAAATATCTGTATGATAAAGGTATTACCAAAAATGTTATTTATTCAGGTGCTGCAGTTTATTCACCCTATTACGAATCTAAGATAATGGCGCTTTATGCAGAGAAAATCGGCATACAAAAAGAAAATATTTTTATCGATACACTTGCTCAGCATAGTACTGAAAATGTATATTATTCCTATAAGAAGGCCCGAAGTCTTGGATTTGAACGTATTGCGGTGGCCTCCGATCCATTTCAAACAAAAATGCTGAAACGGTTTACGCGAAAAGTTGTCAGCCCTGATGTAGGACTGATTCCCTTTGTTGCAGATACACTACTGGCAATGGAGCCCGAAATGATTGATCCGGAAATAGATTATCAGAAAGCTTTTGTCAGGGATTTTACACCTCTCCCCCGCCGTAAAAACTTCTTTGAACGATTCAAGGGTACAGAAGGAAAAGATATTGATACAAGCGCTTACGACAAATAATTAAAGTTGGAAATACTATTTTCTGATATTCCTTTTATATATATAGTCAATATAATGTTTGGTACAATCAATCATGCCCAGACCATACCATTGAGTAATTCCCCATCCGCCTACACGTCCTTTTGTTTCAGAAATCCATAAAACCTTCCTGGTTGGTATATCAAAAAACGTAAAAAAACATTTTGCTTCTTCATCAATATTATTAAACTCAACCGGATGGATAACAAATCCGATCCCATTATCTTTCCCCAGATTATATCCCTGAATGGTTTTTGTAACATCCTCCATTGTGGCTTCCAGTGCAGTGATCCCCACCCATTCTTTTGGTACCGAATCTATTCTCACCTGTACAGAACTGGCATTAAAATAATATTTATCAAATTTGAGCCATCTGAAGAGATAATCTTTCGGAGGAATCTCTTTCTGATAAAACTCCAGCCATGCGCCAAGATATTTTCTTAATTCCTTGTCTTCGTTTGCACTCTGAGGCTTAATAAATTTTACCAGCGAAAAATCAAGTCCGTAATAAGTGATTGATTTGGCATTCTTTATGCTTTCTATGTCATAAATTTCATTATTCAGGATATTAGTATAAGTATAAACATATTGTCCTGAAATCTTGTAAGACAAAAGAACAACTGCCAGAATTGACAGAATTTTTTTCATGTTTACTGAAGAATTAATTGTGGTTCAATTTATTCTCTATCAAATTTACAATATAACTGGACAGAATACAATTTTATTATGCTAAAACACCATCCCGCTTAAGCGGGAAGAAAGTAAATATTTATTATTGACACAAATACCATTTATCTTTTTCAAGATCGTGTTTCAGAATATATTCCTTTCGATCTGATGCAATAACCTTAAAATAGTTTGATACCGGCCATTCAGGATTATTGGCACCCTGATACCAGCGATCTGTTATATCTGCTATTTCAAATACTTTGTCATCCAGGTCAAAGGATTTCGGATATTCATCTGCTTTATAGCCGGAATAACATTTTACTTTTATTGGAATCAGGTTTATCATTTTTCATTTCATAGTTGTAATCCCGAGAGTTACAATTTCATGCGGTTTGATTTTTACCTGTATTGTCTTCCCCGATATAATTGGTTCTGATGTATTTATTAAGGGGAGTTCCACCAGATTCATCCTGCGTGCTTTGCTTACTTCAACCGGCACTTTCAAGTTAACGGTTGCCTCTTCCCCATTAACTTCAAACAGCCTTATTACCAATTCGTTACCATCTTCTGATTGCTTCATACCCGAAAGTACAACTCCGGGTGCATCAACAGAAAAGAATGAAGCTTCTTCCGGACACGTTGCATGATCTTTGACAAGAGCCAGTGACGGAGGTTCTGCCGCATAGACAGGTATATTGAAATCTTCACCTTCAACCCATACTTTATTCTTCCAGTCACCGGTATGAGGGAAGAGTGAATAACTGATATTGAACTTGCCAATGTTAGGATAAATATCAGGTTCACCTGCCGACCTCATTAATGTAATTCTGAGATCACCATGAGTAAAGGAATGGCCGTACTTTGTTTTATTGAGAAGAGCAATTCCGGCTTTTTCGTCAGTCACGTCCACCCATTTCTGTGCAGGAACTTCTTGTCCGTCATTTTTTGCAGCATCAATTCCGTAAGCATCGGCATGCATTAGCCAGGAAGGTGCCGGCTCTCCATTCATCATACCATCAACAGGTCTTTCCACAACATCGAAAGGAACCTGGGAATAGAATTTTGAATTATCCATTGCTATCGGGAAAACTGCTCTCAGCATCGGGGAATCGGTTGAATCGCTACCTGTTTCGAGCCAGTGCACTTCCATATCATAATCAATTCTCGGATATGAACGATAGAGATAGGTTCGTTCAATAAATCTTGATCTTCCCCATTTCATAACTGTCTCAATACAAGCCCTTACCGGGCCGTTTTCGACAACCTTAACACTTTCTATATCAGAAACATCCTCCTGCCTGACTATTTTATTTATTGTCCATGATTTCATCCCACCTTTTTTGTCCTCAAGATATATCCTTAACCTGTTCATTTGCCCTCCTTCTCTGACAAATTCTTTATTTGACCTTTTATCAAAAAGACTTGTAATTCCACCGGTTTTCATGTCAATCTTAATTCTGAAAAAGTCTGTTTCAAACGTATTGTTACTGAACGGTATTGGTTCATTGAATTCTCCCGGCTTAGTCATATCTACATAGAAAGTTTTATATCCTCCTGCCGGCATGTTATCAGCGATAAACTCAACTTTTGTTGTAAATCCGGGAGGTGTCGATTTTCCCCAGACTACCTGTGCAGGGTATGTTTTGCCGGAAGCATCCCTGACGAGAACCGAGGCAACATTTCCGCCAACAGGTTTAATATATTTTGAACCGTAGTAATTACCCCAGCCTGCTATTTTTGCTGTGACAGGTTCCGAGTTGGAATATACAGTTGCCTCAATAATAGCTTTGCGGTTTACGGGCTGAAGGTTATAAGCAACGACCGGTTGTCCTATTCCTGTTTGGAATTTAACCTCATCTGCCATCTTTCGGAAAGCATTGTTTTTCAATTCCGTTGCCTTTCGTAGCAATTCTGCATGGCGGGCTATTGCCTCCTTGTTTGCCTCATTGATAGCCGATCCCGGAAGAATGTCATGAAACTCATTGAATGTCAATGTAGTCCATAGATCATGCAGTGATTCGGCAGGGTATTTATCGCCATTAAGCCACCTGAGAGTGTTGAAAAATTCTGTTGCAGAAAGAGCATTTTCGTTGTTCCTGTTGCCGGCTTTTATATCGGCCACTGTAGTATAGCAGCCTTCAAAAATGAATTGCATCTCACCATGGTGAGTCGGACGTCCATTCATTTCTTTCGATGCCTTTTTGAAAAAATCGCCTGCAGTAGTGAATTTAACTGCCGGATAACCCGGAGTCTTATCAAGCTGATGAACCATTTCGATATTTGCACGTGTCGGCCCGCCGCCATGGTCGCCGATTCCGGTAATCTGAAGTATCCTGTGCTTATCGGGCGAAAATTTTTGAATCTCATTTTTAAGATCAGCATTTATGCTTCCGTTATAAGTGTCATTTGCATAGGCCAGCACTGTGGAATTATCAGTGCCTGTCCACCAGAAAGTTCCGAGGTAGGGTTTGCAGCGATGAAAATAGAAATAATCACAGCCTGCAAGCTTAAGTATCTGGGGCATTTGTGATATATGACCGAAGTTATCCGGGAGCCAGCCGATGTTTGCCATTTTGCCGAAGCGGCTCAGAAAATAACGCTGTCCTAGAAGGAAAGAACGTGTAATTGCTTCACCCGACGACATATTCATATCACCTTCCGTCCACATTCCTCCGGCCAGT
>JAPLEC010000166.1 GCA_026391515.1 Bacteroidia bacterium
CGGAAGTGGCGTCCCCCAGAAACGTGAACGTGAGAGGTTACAGTCGACAAGGTTTTCGAGCCATTTACCAAACCTGCCGGTTCCTGTCGATTGAGGTTTCCAGTTAATTGTATTATTGAGCTCGATCATTCGTTCGCGGAATGCTGTGGTACGTATGAACCATGCATCAAGAGGATAATAGAGAACAGGCTTGTCGGTGCGCCAGCAGTAAGGATAGCTGTGAATCATCTTTTCGATCCTGAAGACTTTTCCCGACTGCTTAAGCATTACGGCAATATCGACATCGAGAGTATCAGTATCGGGAGCAATGTTTGGATCATATTCATTCTTCACCGGTCGCCCTGCAAAACCTGTATATGTTTTTAAATTGACTCTCTCTTCAATAAACTTTTTGTCGAGGTCGGTAATGGGTATCATATAACCTTTCTTATCGACCATCGGACCCATTGAGCTGTCTTTTCTTTTCAGGATCATTGGAGGAACGCCGTATTCCTTTGCTATTTTATAGTCGTCAGCGCCGAATGTGGGTGCAATATGAACGATACCTGTTCCTTCCTCGGTGGTCACGAAATCGCCGGTAAGGACCTTAAATGCACCTTTATCAGGTTTCACCCAGTCGATAAGCTGCTCATAATTAATGCCTTCAAGCTTATTCCCCGAAAACTCATCAAGTACTTTGTATGGAATTTTTTTATCACCGGTTTTATATTCCGAAAAATGGAGTCCGACATTTGCTTCCGGGAACATTGAATGAAGGAGATCTTTTGCAAGGATGACGGTTATTGGTTCTCCGGAATATGGATTAACGCTTCTTACCTTTAAATAATGTATCTCCTTTCCGACAGCCAGTGCAGTGTTAGAAGGAAGTGTCCACGGTGTGGTGGTCCATGCCATTATATGGACTGCATCGGTATCGATATGTTTAAAAAGGAAATCTGACTTTTCATCATGTATGAGTTTGAAGAGAGCGATGCATGTTGTATCTTTTATATCGCGATAGCACCCGGGGAGGTTAAGCTCATGTGAGCTGAGTCCGCTTCCTGCAGCCGGAGAATATGGCTGGATAGTGTAATCCTTGTACAAAAATCCTTTTTCATAAAGTTGTTTCAGCAGCCACCATAGTGTCTCTATATATCGGTTGTCATAAGTCACATAAGGATGATCCATGTTTATCCAGTAGCCCATTTTGCGTGTAAGGTCTTCCCACTGATCGGTGTACCTCATCACATCTTTTTTACATGCTTTATTGAAATCGATGATCGATATTTTTGTTCCTATATCTTCCTTGGTGATCCCGAGAGATTTCTCCACACCCAGCTCGATAGGAAGTCCGTGGGTATCCCATCCTGCTTTTCTTTTTACCTCATACCCGCATTGTGTTTTATACCGGCATATTGCATCCTTGATAGTACGAGCCATGACATGATGAATACCCGGTATCCCGTTTGCCGAAGGCGGACCTTCATAGAAAACAAATTCACCTTTACCGTCAACCTCCCGGACACTCTTACGGAAAGTGTCGTTTTCATCCCATATTTTAAGAATATCCTTATTTACCTGCGACAGGTCGAGGGTTTTGTATTCGGGAAAGCGGGTTTTCATTGATGCTGTTTGCTTTGTAATTTATAAACGGGCAAAGATAATAAAAAGATGTATTATAGGCGATATGCGAGCTGGAGAATAAGAACTTACACAGAGGAAATCCGGAGAACCACAGAGGGACACAGAGGTTTACATTACAGCAAATGTTAACTCTCTGTGGAACTCTGTGCTTCTCTGTGGAACTCTGTGTAATTTTTTATTTCTAATGTTGTTCACATTCTTTTTTATTTTAATCTAATTTTATAAAAATTTACGTTCAAAATGAAAAAATTAGTCATCTTGACGGGTGCCGGAATGTCGGCTGAGAGCGGTATCCGTACTTTCAGGGAGGCAGGCGGATTGTGGGAAGAGTATGATGTTGTTGAAGTTGCATCACCGATGGGCTGGGCAAAAAACAGGGAACTTGTATTGAGGTTTTACAATGAACGAAGAGCTCAGCTTGAAGCTTGTAAATGTAATGCAGGACATTTTGGAGTAGCTGCTCTTGAAAAATATTTCGATGTCCATGTAATTACACAAAATATAGATAATCTTCATGAACGGGCCGGGAGCACAAAGGTTTTGCATTTGCATGGCGAACTGACAAAAGCAAGAAGTACAGCTGATCCATCACTCGTGTATGACATTGGATATAAGGATATTAATCCCGGAGATAAATGTGAAAAAGGAAGTCAGCTGCGTCCTCATATTGTATGGTTTGGTGAAGCTGTTCCGATGATGGATGAGGCTGTCAGGATCACTTCAACAGCAGATATTTTTGTTGTCATAGGATCGTCGCTGAATGTTTATCCGGCTGCAGGACTTATCGGTTATGCACCTGAGGAGGCTTCGCTATGGCTTATTGATCCGAATGAGGTCCCAGTTCCAGGTTATCGTAAGGTTGAAATAATAAAAGAGAAAGCCTCTGAAGGAGTGGCAATTCTTACTGAAAAATTATTAGGAAATGATTTGAGGGTTTAAGAAGAGAGGGCGGGAGGGAGAGAGGGCGGGAGACAAGGAACGAAGTGACGCAGTTCCGCGAAGCGGAAGCGAAAAATCTGTATTATTGAGCTAATATTTAAATGAAAGGATTTGTATATATACTTACTAATGACAATAATTCGGTGCTTTATACCGGGGTAACCAGTAATCTTAAAGACAGGCTAATTCAGCATAAACATAAAAAACATTCGAATAGTTTTACAGCCAGGTATAATCTTAAGAAATTGGTTTATTATGAACAGCTGCAAACTATTGGGGAAGCAATAAAAAGGGAAAAGCAAATTAAAGGGGGAAGTAGGAAGAAGAAACTAGACTTCGTTAATTCAATGAATCCCGGATGGAATGATTTAAGTGAATTGGCAGACAAGTGAGGTGATTGCTTCGTCGCCACGCTGGCGCGTGGCTTCTCGCAATGACCACAATCTCTATTAAGTACACTGTCATTGCTAGGAGTCACGCCTTCGGCGTGACTACGAAGCAAACCTTCCCTTTTATTACTAGCTTTGTAAAATGAAACAGCGAGCAAGAAAGATAATAGTTGCAATTACGGGTGCCT
>JAPLEC010000233.1 GCA_026391515.1 Bacteroidia bacterium
AGCATAAAAGTCGAAAAGAGTTTAGGTCTGTCCTGAATATCTGTCAGCCTTAAAATGCTGATATAACCATTCCCATTTTGATCGCGTCTTAAAAGATCCCTTATATCGAATGAAAGTTCACCGAAAAAAAGATCTGCTCCCTGCTCTTCAAGTTCCATTACTTTTCGCAGGATTATTCCTGTGGAAGAGGTAGAAATTTTCCCGTACTCATTTTCCATTTCCTCTTTCCCTTCTTCGGTAACATACTGAATCACTTTTTTCAGATCTTTCAGATCAAGAAGAGCCATCTGCCTGTCGTCGCAAAATTTAAAAATTACTGCAAGAACACCTTCCTGTATATCATTCAGATCGAGTATTCGTGAAAGAAGAACCGGACCGAATTCTGAAACTGTAGCTCTCATCCGAACGCCATCCTGTTGAGAAAGAGTCAACAGTTCAACAGGAAATCCTTTGGGTGAAAACGGGAGACCTATTTTTGTATGTCTCTCGGTAATAAATGGTTTCTCTACGCCCGGCATGGCAATTCCGCTAAGATCTCCTTTTACATCCATCAGCAGAACCGGAACTCCTCTTTCGGAAAGTTGTTCCGAAATAACCTGGAGCGTTTTGGTTTTACCGGTTCCGGTTGCTCCGGCAATCAACCCATGCCTGTTCATGGTTTTTAACGCAACCTGCACTTTTGTCCCCGAAACAGGTTGACCATCAAGCATTGCCCCTCCGAGGATAATACTATCTCCCTGACAGGCATAACCATCATTAATATAAGCTGTAAATGTTTCTTTCTTATCCATGATTTGTTTCTTTTAGATACTATATATACATTGTGCAAATTAAGTTATTATTTGAATTTACTAAAATTCGCAGGAATATTTTGTTAATCAGGAAAATTAAAAATATTTCAGAAAAGAATTCAGAAGCTTTTTATTTTGAATAATATATAAAACTTAGTTGCTATCTGAACTTTTGAACATTTTTCTTAAATTTGAAAGTCACTTGCTAATCAATTAATTATCAGCTATTGAATTTTAATATTTAAATTATTCAATCAATTAATCATTAAAACTAAGAAAAATGGCAAAATTTGAAGTTTACCAGAGTGGCAAAAAAAATGAATTCCGTTTTCGTCTGAAAGCTGATAACGGACAGATTATTCTCAGCAGCGAAGGCTATACATCAAAAGCTGCATGTTTAAATGGTATTGACTCAGTAAAGAAAAATGCCAGAGATCCGAAAAGAGTTAGCAAATCACAAACATCGAACAAAATGTTCCGGTTTGCTGTTACTGCCGCAAATAGCCAGATAATTGGCGTAAGCCAGAATTACAAGAGCGAAAGCGGCCGCGATAACGGAGTTGACTCTGTAAAAAAGAATGCTGCAAAGGCTACAATTAAAGATGTTAAGAAATAAACATCTTTCAATTTGACCTGGTAATACTAATACAGCCATGCCTTTACATGGCTGCATTGTTTTTTATACAAGTGTTCAACAAACAATTCAAATTATGAAAAGAAAATTTATTGCTGTAATCATTTTATTTTCAATATTCAGCATAATTACTTTTAGCCAGGTGACTGAAGGTGAAAAGACACTTAGAACTCAATCGGCAGATACTACTCAAGGTTGGAAAAAAGGAGGAGTTATTGCAACTAACCTCGCTCAGACATCACTGACAAACTGGGCAGCTGGAGGACAAAACTCTCTGGCTGTGAACGGGATATTCAGTCTTTTTGCCAATATGAAGAAAGGAAAATCTGTCTGGGATAATTCACTTGACCTGGGTTATGGTATTTTGAAGCAGGGCAAAAATACAGATTTCAGAAAAACTGATGATAAAATTGATTTCCTGTCAAAATATGGCAGGCTGGCATTTAAAAATGTCTATTATGCTGCCATGCTTAATTTTAAAACTCAAATGACACCAGGGTATAATTACCTCAATGATACCACTAAAGTTAAAATCTCAAACCTTTTTGCACCTGCATATCTCCTGCTGGCATTAGGACTTGACTACAAGCCAAATGCTAACCTCAGTGTCTTTCTTGCACCTTTAACTGCCAAGTTTACTTTTGTAACTGACGACACTCTTTCAGCTCACGGAGCATTTGGTGTTACACCCGGTGAAAAAACAAAAAGTGAAATGGGAGGATATCTGAGAGCAATATATACGAAAAATGATTTTCAGGGAGAGTTCATGAAAAACATCTCATTTACTACAAAAATCGACCTGTTCTCAAACTATGCTGACAATCCTCAAAATATCGATGTAAGCTGGGAAACTTTGATTGCCATGAAGGTTAATAAATATATCACAGTCAGTTTAAACACTCACCTGCTTTATGATGATAATGTCAAAATCCAATTAGATACCGATAAAAATGGGATAATTGATAAAGCAGTTGGATCAAAAGTTCAGTTCAAGGAAATATTAGGAGTAGGATTCTCATATAAATTTTAATTCAAAATAACTAAAACCTGAAATCATGAAACTACTTGATGAATTCAAAGCCTTTGCAATGAAAGGCAATGTTGTCGATATGGCTGTCGGTATCATTATCGGCGCAGCATTCGGCAAAATAGTGTCATCTATTGTAAGTGACATTATCATGCCACCATTAGGAATGCTTATAGGTGGTGTCAATTTCACCGACCTTAAACTGGACATAAATCCGAATGCAGCTAAAGAAGTCTGGTGGAACTACGGGAATTTCATACAGGTTTGCTTTGACTTCCTGATTGTTGCTCTTGCTGTGTTCCTTGTTATCAAAGCTATAAACGCTGCCAAGAAGAAAAAGGAAGAAGCACCTGCCGCTCCTCCCGCTCCAACAAAAGAGGAGACTCTTCTTACAGAAATACGCGACCTGCTGAAGAAATAAAAATCTCTTTTGTATGAGAATAATAGGGATATGCCATGGCATGTCCCTATTTTATTATTATTTCATTGTAAATTAATATGATAATTTTACCTGATAAATATATTCCAAATGAGATCAAAATCAATTCTTCTTATTACTATAATAATCTGCATCACATTTATTAGCAATTCACCTGTCAAATGCCAGGCACCAGTTTCTGAATTAAAAATATGGTTCAGCAAACCTGCCGAAACATGGAATGAAGCTCTTCCCGTTGGCAATGGCCGCTTAGGCGCTATGGTTTTTGGAGGAATACAAAATGAACGGCTTCAGCTGAATGAAGAATCTGTCTGGACCGGTCAACCACGGTGGGATGCCAATCCTGATGCATTGAAAAACCTTCCCAAAGTACGACAGCTTCTTTTTGAAGGAAAATACAAAGAAGCTGAGAAGCTCGCCCAGACCGGGATCATGGGAAGTTTCCGACGCGATAATGCCTCAAGTTACCAGACACTTGGCAATCTTACTCTCGATTTTGGCAATTTGCGGGGAATATCAAATTACCGACGTGAACTTGACATTAATGAGGCTATAGCAAGAGTATCTTATGTAGCTAATCAAATCAGTTTCCTTCGGGAAGTTTTTTCAAGCGCTCCCGATAATGCCCTGGTTGTCAGGCTTACTGCAGACAAGGAAGGAGCTTTGACTTTTACCGCCAGGCTCTCACGACCCGGAAATAAAGCCAGGATTGAAGCAAAAGATAATGACATTATAATGAATGAGCACGTAGGAGATGGTGTCGGAGTTAAAATGGAAGCCAGATTTATAGTTGTCGCTGAAGGAGGGAAAGTTATTTCAGGAGGCGACAGCATAAGAGTTGAAAAAGCAAATTCAGTATCAATTTTCCTGACTGCCGCTACAGATTATTTTGGAAAAGATCCATCGACCGTTTCTGCAAGTCAAATTGATGCAGTTGCAAAGCGCTCATACACAGATATAAAGAAAGATCATATAGCTGATTATCAATCATTCTTCAATCGTGTTTCTCTTGACCTCGGTTCAAGCGACGGCAATTACTTCACTACTGATGCCAGGATAACTGCCATGCAAAACGGGTATATTGATACAGATTTGATAGAGCTTTATTTCCAGTTCGGGAGATATTTGCTTATCAGCAGTTCCCGGCCGGGAGATTTACCAGCAAACCTCCAGGGAATTTGGGCGGATGGATTAAGAGTTCCATGGAGCGCTGATTATCATATCAATATCAACATTCAGATGAATTACTGGCCTTCGGAAATCACAAATCTTGGAGAGCTTCAGGAACCGTTTATTGATTTTATAGATGCAATGCGTCCGAGTGCAAGGCGTACAGCAAAGGAAGTATATGGAATGAAAGGGATTGTTGCACATTACACGACTGATGTATGGCACTATACCGAACCCATGGGTGCGATCAGGTATGGAATGTGGCCGATGGGGATCGCATGGAGCTGCCAGAATATCTGGGATCATTACCAGTTCGGCGGTAATGTGGAATACCTGAGAACAAAATCATATCCTATAATGAAGGAAGCCGCAGAATTTTGCATGGATTGGCTAGTTAAGGATCCGAAAACCGGATTGCTGGTTTCCGGTCCTTCCATTTCACCTGAAAACAGCTTCATAATTCCTGGTGGCGGCGGAAACGCAAGCATGGTAATGGGGCCTACAATGGATCACATGATTATCCGTGATCTTTTACAAAATACAATCAAGGCAAGCCTGATTCTTAATATTGATGCAGCTTTAAGAAAAAGAATGGAAAAAACTCTGGGGAAGCTGACTCCAATTAAAATCGGTTCTGATGGTCGCATTATGGAATGGTCTGAAGAATTTGGAGAAGCAGAACCAGGTCACCGCCATATTTCACATCTTTACGGGCTTCATCCCGGGAACCAGATTACAAAGCAGCAGAATCCTGAATTTCTGGAGGCTGCACGAAAAACAATCGAATACCGTCTTTCTCATGGAGGAGGTCATACCGGCTGGAGCCGTGCATGGATCATTAATTTCTATGCCAGACTGAAGGATGGTGAAAAAGCTTATGAAAATGTTCTAGCACTTCTTACTAAATCAACCCTCAGTAATTTATTTGATAATCACCCGCCATTTCAGATTGATGGCAATTTCGGAGGAACTGCAGGAATTACTGAAATGCTTCTTCAGAGTCATGCAGGTGAAGTAGAATTACTTCCTGCCCTCCCTTCAGAATGGAAAACAGGCCATGTTTATGGTCTTATGGCAAGAGGTGGATTCGAGGTATCTATGGACTGGGAAAACGGAAAGCTGAAACAAGCAAGGATAATCTCAAAGCTGGGGAATCCGCTTAAAGTTTTTTATCATGGAAAAGAAAAAGAGATGCCAGCAACAGAAAAAGGCAGATCTTATTTTATTAATGAAGGACCAGATGGATTAATAATTAACTGATGGAAGCTGTAATCAGAACTGAAAGTATTTCAAAACATTATGGAAAGCTGAAGGCAGTCGACAATGTTTCAATAAATGTTCAGAAGGGTGAAATATATGGTTTCTTGGGACTTAACGGAGCGGGGAAAACAACTACAATCAGAATGCTGCTCGGACTTATCAGAGCGACAGCCGGAGCTTCATATCTCAATGGCAAAAAAGTTAATCCCGGCAATCCTTTAATGTGGGAAAATGTAGGTTACCTCGTCGAGGTCCCATATTCTTATCCTGATCTGACAATTAAGGAAAATCTTGAAATCATCAGACGGTTGAGATTCTTAAGCGATGAAAAATCCGTAGACCGTATAATTGAGAAGATGCAGCTCGGACAATATACTGATGTTATTGCAAAAAATCTCTCACTCGGAAATGCCCAGAGACTTGGACTGGCAAAAGCTTTAATTCACAATCCTGATATCCTGATTCTTGATGAGCCGGCAAACGGGCTTGATCCGGCAGGTATTGTTGAAATCAGAGAATTGCTGAAGGATCTTGCAGTAAATAAGGGTGTTACAATTTTTATCTCAAGCCATATACTTGGTGAAATATCAAAATTTGCAACTCGGATTGGTATTATTCATGAAGGAATGCTTCTGAAAGAATCGTCAGCCGATGAATTGGAGAATATTAGAAAAAAATGTCTCCTGGTAAAAACAAATAATATATCGGAAGCCAAAGAAATTATTGAAAAAAATGGTTATTCAGCCAATCTGCCTGAAAATGGGATACTTGAAGTTACAGGAAAAGACGCCCTTTCCGAACCTGAAAAAATTTCACTCCTGCTTGTTCAATCAGGTTTCGCTCCATCTCTGCTTAAAGTTGAAGAAGAGGATCTTGAGACATTTTTCCTGAGAGTAATAAATGATCAGGAGGTTTAAAATGGAAGGATTTTATACAGCTTTAAATATTGAATTTCTCAAAGCCAGAAAATCAAAAATGTTTTGGATCACAATTATTTTCTTTGTTTTCATTTCAGTTATGATGGGATTCCTGTTGCTTGTGGCTAAACATCCTGAAATCGCTAAAAATTCTGAAATAATAAGCACAAAAGCTTCTTTCATCGGTAAAACCGACTGGCCCTCATATTTTGGATTACTCATCCAGTTTGGGATGGCGCTCGCATTTGTCGGAGCCGGAATAGTAACGGTATGGGTATTCGGAAGAGAATATTCAGACAGAACAATAAAAGATATCCTTGCAGTGCCGGTGTCACGCTTTTCTATAGTCACGGCAAAATTCTTAATTGCGTTTGTCTGGAGCTTTCTGTTGCTTGTTATAATGTTTTTTGTATCTGTTCTTTCCGGATTTTTAGTAAATCTGGAAGGATGGTCAGCAAAACTTTTTACCCATAGCTTTGTTCTTTTCACCAAAACCTCTTTGCTTACATTAATTCTTCTTACCCCGGTTGCTTTTATAACTTGTATGAGCAGAGGTTATCTCCTTCCTTTTGGATTTATTATTCTTACCATGATTGTCACCCAGTTTGTTATTATCGGGCTAAAATTTATATCTCCATATTTTCCATGGGCAATTCCTGCACTTATTACAAGTGTCGCAGGTCCGTCAAATCCTCAAGCAAATGTATTAAGCTGGATCATTCTCTGGGCAACTGCATTATTGGGCTTTGCCGGTACTGCTGCCTGGTGGCGGTATGCTGATCAACACTAAAGAGTTCCGGGCAAGATATAATCTTACCCAGGAAGACCTGGCAAAAAAAGTGAATGTAAGGAGGGAAACTATTGTATTCCTGGAAAAGAATAAGTACAACCCTTCGCTGAAGCTGGCTTACGATATCGCGAAAGCTTTCGACTCAAAAATTGAAGAAATATTTCTTTTCGATTAAATTATCCCCAATAACGCAGGATTAATTGGGAATAATGTTCTATTGATTTAATTGTAACAAATAGTATTTTTGTCCGTCTTTTTTAATAATGTTTATATTTTTACCTTAAATCAATATGCCTGAAAAGAAGACGGCAGTCATTATCGGTGCCGGTATTGGAGGAATTACAACTGCCGTTTATCTGGCACAGAACGGTTACACTGTAAATGTTTTTGAAAAGAATTCAGCGCCAGGTGGACGTTGCGGACAGATAATCCGCGATGGTTACCGGTTCGATCTTGGGGCCACTATGCTTCTGATGCCGGGAATCTATCACAAAGTGTTTGATTCACTGGGAATTAAGCTTGATGAAGGGACCGATATTATCCGCCTCGAAAATCTTTATGAACTCTTATATGACAATGGAGAAAAGCTGGTTTTTACAACCGACAGGAATAAAATGAAATCTCAGCTTGAAAGAATGGAATCTGGCAGCTTTGAAAGAGCCGAAAAATATATCTCTGAAGGTTAT
>JAPLEC010000248.1 GCA_026391515.1 Bacteroidia bacterium
CAATTTTAGCGGTAGGGTCTATGTAGTCAAGTGTAAAAGCAGACGGAAAGATATAATTACTTTCTAAGGGGGTGTATTTTTTTAAAGTTGCACTCAGTTGGCATGAATGCCCTGCACCGGCCTCAGCACTTACTAAATAATTCATAAGCCTCCAATCCTTTCTGATCCATTTTTAATATGATGATATACAGAGAAATATTTCCCGAATAAAATATTATAATCTATCCAGTTTATTGAAACATTAGGTTGTTTCCATCGTACAAAGTCAAATGAAAGCTGATCCCTCAGTGAGCCATGTATAACTTCATTCCACCATGCCTTTTCAAATTTCTCTGTTATAGAGTTTGTCCAGCGACCTATGATTCCACAGGCAGACAGTCCAAAATTCTCAGGAAATCCCATCTGATGATAGCGTTCCATTTGGGCATCTATCACCTCTGAATAATCTAATTTAAGTTGTTTCACTATTTCCGCTTCCACGTATATACATTTGCGGCATGGATGTTTAAGAATATTAATTTGTTTTGTCAGGTCTACATGAGAAAGCATAAATTGATTCAAATCTCCATCGGGTTGAATTTGTCCACCGATCATAAGGGAATAATCGTAGTCTTTAATATATTTATGTGCATTTATGTATATGTTTCGTGCGGCTAAGTGTGCGGGCAGGTCTGTTTCATATTTGATAACATGCCATTTATCATGGATTACGTCTTTGTCGGTGAATAAAATATAATCCCACCCATCAGTAAGGGTAGGTTCTTTTACCGTATCCCAATTCCCGAAATTAATAGTAAAAAGACATTTTTTCATATATCAAGGAGTGAAGGTACATGGCAGATCAGGTATTGCGGAACTTCCATAAGGTATGTATATTCTCTCGATATGGCTTTGAGTGTCATTATAAAAAGGTAATCCTGTTTATAACTTCCTTCAGGTGGCCAATAGGCGTCAATATATTTGCGGTGCATTATATTCGATGTGCCGCATTGCCCCAGCTTGTCGATGTTCACCCTGTGGATATTGAAATCGTTCAGCTCAGGCTTCTCAGTGAAGCCAAAACGCTTCTTATTGACATTATAGGAGCGGTCATCAAACCAATACCAATCGTGATGTGTGATTTGCGAATTAAGAATCTTTAAATGATCAACACCAAACATATCATCTATGTCTAAATAGGTAATCCAGTCACCTTTGGCATTATAAATTCCTGCATTACGTGGCTTACCGGAAAATATAGGCGCTTTGTCCATTGCAAATAATCTCACACGCTTGTCTGTGAAGTTCTTTTTGACAATTTCGATAGTTTCTTCGCATCCATCTGAAATGACAAGCAGTTCAAAATCCGTAAAAGATTGTTGTAATACAGAATTTATGGCTCTTACAAGTTTTTTATCCCTGTCGGCGGCAGCGCTTTTATATTTGCCCAGAAAAGAGGGCATTATCACACTAAATTGCATTACTTTTTCACTTTATTTCCACAACGGCACATTAGATTTCCTCCTCTTTTTGCGCTAAATCAATTGGCTTCTCTTGAGTTTTCAGCATAGTTTCAATATTTTTCTTAAATTTCTCATACGGTATGTCGGATGAATCCTCTGCCTGTGTTTGTTTTTTAGCTTCTTTATTTTTAACGATGAGTGTAGCTATTTTAGCATCAATTAATTTCTTTTGTTCATTTCTTTCAAATGTCCAGAAGTTATTTCCTTTCTGAGCTTCTTCAGAGGCGATCTCGTCAAATATCCATCCGTAGTTAAAATATAAGGTCTTGATTTCTTCCGGTACATTTTCCGATTCCAAAGATAGGTTAATTTCCTCTTGTGTTTTACCAGAGAATGGAAAAAACATTTTCTTAGTTAAAATTTTAGAGAGTTCCACAGGATTGTCGTGATACATGATTCGTGCAATGTCCTCTGATATGGTATCTTTTATAAAAGAATCCGCACGGCTATCGGCAGCCAGTTTCAAATCCATATATAGATCAGACAAGGATTTCATCTTAAAGTCTTTTGAAAAGATAAAATCACATACCAGCCCTTTATCCAAAGAAACTATCTTGGCTATTGTTGTGACCATAAATTTCCAGAACTCTGAGTAAGCGTCGGCCATAGGGTAAAGGGCATCATATACATTTTGCAGGTCTATATTTTTACCTGTGGCTGTTTCACTGATTTCCTTTTTAGAAAATACTTCTGTATTATAGATCGCTTCCTTACACCATGCTGCCAGACGTTGAACATATACGTCCTGAAATTTTACCAGGTCAACCGGAGGTGACACATATCGAATGATATTATCTAAGTCAATAAGTTCTTCTTTTGTGTCAGGCATATTCAAATTGATGACATCCTGAGCGGTCTTATGAACTTCGACGCCGTCGCCGTGACAGCGAGGGCATGTAGAACCATCGGGGAGATTCCCTCCAACACAATTATCAGCAGGGCATTTCTTTGAATACTGTACTTTTTGCGGAAAGGCATGCAGAGCCATCGTAAGATCAAGTTCTGAATTAGCCTTGACAAGTTTCATCAGGATAGGAATGGCATCATCCAGGGGTGAGATCATAGTAACGCCGTCCGTTTGTATGTCACGGTTCCAGCCGATACGTTCTGCCGGTACAAAACCTAAATTATGGGGAATGATTTCCTGAATGAGAAATGTTTTGTTACGTTTCAGAATCAGAACGAGCCATCCGTCAGCAATTTCCACAGGGATTTCACGAGCCTGATTTAATAGTTCGGGCATTTCGGTACAGGTGAAAGTTTGGTTTTTACCGTAGTAGGTATATTTTTCTGTTAATATCTTTTGCTTATATTCATCCAAAACTTCAACAGTTCCAAAAGTAACAAGATATTCAAGTGTTTCATTTATGTATTTAAAGTCCATAACATTTTTAGAATACACTTCATACGGATATGGTGAGGCTTTTTCTTTTGTATTGTCGAAGGCTGCCCATTCAAGTACCAGGAACAGATTAGGGTCTACATTATTGAGTTCAATCCAACGGGTAGCCATGTATTTATCTAAGGATTTTTTGCCCCAGAACTTGCCAAGTATTTTTTCCAGTTGATCGTCTTTCGTGTTGGAGTTTGCAAAAGTTATTATTCTCTGGATATTATTAGCACGGGGAATTTTATATTGTGGCTTGGCGAGGTTTCGCATGACGGTCGATGTGATATGCTGAGTGATAAGCAGGCGCTGTTCAAATCGCTCAGTGTCTTCACGCATATCGAATCTTCGCATGAGTGAGTTCATGTCCTCGCCGGTATAAAGTTTTTTATATGTATCAGCTTTGTCGCAGGTACGTTTATAATTCGGGTGGCGGTAGCCTTCGGCTATTTCCACAAACTTTTTAATAATCAGTTCATCCATGTTCTTCGTCTTTATATGTCCACTTTACAGGTTTCTTACGTTTGACTTTCTCTTTGAAACGGCCATCATATGCACCACTTTCAACTAAGATTCTACGGCGTTCACCGTTACGGGTATATTTACGTTTTAGCTTTGATTTCATCTGAAATATCCTTTAAAGGCCATCGTAAGCAGGTAGTCCATAGTATCGGCAAGGTGACCGTATTTCTGGAATGGCACGCCTGACACGGGGTCTTTGCCAAGTTTTACATATTTCCCTCCATCGGCTGATTCCAGAACATTTTCCATGTCGCCTATGATATATTTATTCAATTTATTGATTTCGATAATAATCGGTAACTGTTCTGCAAAGATAGCATTAATAAATATTCTTCGCTTAGCAACCGAAGGATTTTTTCTGCACGAGCGGTCGGAGTAGTTGGACAGAAATGGACGGAATATCCTCTTAATGATGTCATAGTTATGTTCTCTGGAGTGTGTTGACCTGGTGCGGCCGGAGGCGTCACCGTAGAAAAAAATCTGTTTAATAGAGTTCCCATATCTTTTAATTACTTCATTGCAAACGTCTTCTGTTTTGTTATTAGGGTGAAACAACACTATCTCGTCAATGCATCGTGCAAAATAAATGGGCTTCATTATGTCGCCCGTAGGTTCTATCTGCCAGATAGAGCATGGCATATAAGGATTGACGTTAAAGTCAAATGACACGTGGATAATGGGATTCTGGTAATTAAACTTTAACTCCCTAATATGTTTTGAGAATTTAAAGTGCGAATAAAACTCACTCCCTGTTGTTATCCTACCCCACTGCCCTTCGACATAAATCCTGTTATAGTTTTCATCGTACGAATATCTTTCCCGCAGAGCCTTTTTATAATCCTCGTCAATGTAAAGGTTGTGTTCAAAGTTACTCTGTAAAATGAAAACGTTATCTTTCTTTTCTTCAAAGAACTCTTTTTTTAACCAGTGATCCTCCGATATAGGATTGAAGGAAAAGATAAATTCCTTTTTAACATCGCCACCCCTGAGCCGTAAGTCCAACTGGTAAAAATCCAGCTTCTCTAACTCTGTAGCTTCTTCAATCCAAATAACATCAATGTCAAAGATACTTTTTATCTTTTCAGGGTCATCCAGCCCTGATGTGATGATCTCGCTCCCGTTGGTGAATACAAATGCCAGCTCACTCTTTATTACATCTGCATACCGCTTTAAATCGTACCGCAGCAGTACATTCTTTATCAGGTCAAAGACCGAATGACGGATAGTGCTTTTAAACTTCCTTACCACAAGTATCCTCGTCTTGCCTTTCAGACACCGCATCACTATTTTCTGCGCAATTCCAAAGCTCTTACCGCTGCCGCTCCCACCGTACAATACCTGATACCTGCAACTTTCATTGAAGAATCCCTCGAAATGCGGATTAAACTCTACGTCCGTCGTCTTCTCAGTTATCATCCGCTACCTTCTTCAGCACCTCCTTGCTCGTCGCACTCTTAAAGTTAATCACCAATCCCTTTGTTAAATCCGTACTCGAATCCGTCTTTGATAACTTTGGTTTGAAATATTCCAGAATTATAGAATAATGCCTTACATACTTTTCTCCCTCACTCGTCTGCAATATATCAATTAGCTTTTCCGCCCCCTCTGTCACTACCCATTTCCGTAACTTGTCCCACTTCTCCCTCGTCTGTTTCTCCTCATCAGCTTCATTCCATATCCCTAACCCTGGACTTTCTTCCTTTATCCGCTTCATGCTCATCTTTGCCCCCATCTTTTATTTTTAACATCACAAAATTATATCATTATTCACCTCAAATCAATATATTTTCCATCTTTTTTATTATAAAATAACTAATCCGTTGATAATGAATTATCTATCATATCCAAAATTCAGGAAAAATAAAATTACAACCCCCCTTTTCTCTTATCTCTTACCCTAAATACTTAAACCATTGATACTCACTGTTATACTACGCCAGAACCAGGAAAAAATATAGGGGTTTACCCCACCCCCTGATAATGCTAAAATCCGGGGGGTGTACCCCCCTCTTCTAACTGTCCTATAATAAGTATTATGTTAAGTTGGTTATAGGTATACTGAATATCAATGCTTTACAGTGTTGTATGTTATGGACATAGGTTATATATTAAGCAAATGATCACCAATTTATGACTAAAGATAGATACACATACATTTAAACTACATATATTAACAGATATTTCTTTTTTTTTGTGATTACCCTAAACTAAGGAAGAGAATGAAAATTGAATAAATTGTCAGAAGATATAGATTAAGATAAAAAGGACACAAAAAAGGTGCATAAAAAGCATAAATTAATCAGAGTTATTAATTACGTAGTAAAAGCGAATGTACAGTAGTCCGATAGACATAATGGACATTAGAATAAGAAATAATTCAGTGTAGGTACATATATAGCAATTAGGATATTAATCTATTAATAGCAGAATAGTTAAATTATAATACAGTAGAGATCTAAGAAAAGATAGGTAGATATTAATTATAAAAAAAAGCAAGAAAAAGGAAACACGAAAAAAAAAGAGAAAGAAACTATATAAAGAAAGAGAACAAAAAAGTATAAAGGAAAAGAATGAAAAGAGCCTGTTAATTATGGGATGATTTAAATTATTGCTTTAAGTAGTTGTATATTAGCACATTATAAAGTATTGATATAATGACAGTTATACTATACATACAAAGGTAGTGTATATTAGTGTTAGTTTATATTCATTCTAAATATAGTTTAGTGTATATCAGATAGTTAAGTACATTTGCATAAAGTAAAATAATTGGTTAATTGTTTGCATTGACCCATTACAATAGCTTACCTTTACATCATCAAACAACAACAACAAATAAACCCTTAAAAACCAACTACCAATGAACGCAACAAAAAAAACAAAAACGTATTACGCTATTTTTAATAGTAACACCTTTTCAGAAGAAGAACACTTTGCATGTACTTCTTTAAAAGAAGCAAAGCAAGCCGCACAAAATTACAAACGTCACAATAATATCAAGGGCGTTACTACTGTTAAACGCTTATATTAATTAATACGGCTGCAGGCCGGCGCCTGAGGATGATAGCCCTATAAGGATCGACACCTTTGCAGCCACAAACCTTAAACCCTATTAATAACCACTAAAACCAAAACAATGAAAACATTTGCTCAAAAAATCGAAGAAGTCTACGGAAAACCAATTA
>JAPLEC010000451.1 GCA_026391515.1 Bacteroidia bacterium
AGGAAGAGCTTGAGAGAAAGAGAATTGAAGCTGAACAAAAACGCCAGGCCGATATAACCAACAGAACCAAAAATGCTCTGGCTAACTCTAAAAATGCCGGCACCACCTCGACCGGAGAAGGAGTTACGGGTGGACAGGGAAACCAGGGTGTTCCGACAGGTGCTGTTGATTCCCAAAACCGCGGCGAAGGTAGCGGCCTTGGTGATAAAGGCATTTCATACGATCTTCAGGGTCGCGGATTTCAGAAACTTCCATTACCTAAATATGATTACCAGGGCGAAGGAATAGTTGTATATGAAGTCAGTGTCGACAGGTCAGGAAAAGTAGTACGGGCCGATTTTAGCATAAAAGAATCCACCACACTTGATGAATACCTGCTCAAAGTTGCAAAGGATGCTGCACTGGAAGCTCAGTTTGAAACAAAACCGGATGCCCCTCTTATTCAGAAGGGTAAAATAACATATAGATTTAAACTAAAATAGATTTCAGCCTTTTCTTTCGAAAATCTCTTTGATGGCAACGTTCAGGTTATCGAGAAGGTTATTGTCTTTGATTATGTAATCATCGATACCTTTTCTTGCAAGTTCAAGAACGACTTCTCCTTTATCCTGTCCCGAAAGCATAATAACCGGAATGCCGGGCTTTAATTTTCTTATCTTGTCCAATATCTCCATGCCGTTCATAAACTTCTGATCACCTTTTACAAACAAAAAATCAAGGATTATCAGATCAGGATTCCTGTTCATTGCCTTAAGACAATCTTCTCCTGATTCAAATGCTTCAACATTATAACCTTCAGTAGTAAATCTCTTGACTACCAGCATGTTAATAAACGGATCGTCATCAACGACATAAATTAGCTTCCGATCGCTCATTTTAGAAATTTAATGATACAGTTCAGGGGTAAAGTTAAATAAAAATATTGAAATGATAATTTTCACTTCTTTGATCTTTCTATAATCATATTGAGAATAGAGGAAACGATTTCATCATTTTAAGTACTTTTTCACCTACTTCTGAAATAACTTTTTCATTTTCAATATTCGAGATCACTTCATCAATAAGATCAACAATAGTACCCATGTGCTCCTCTTTGAGTCCTCTTGTAGTAATGGCAGGTGTCCCGACCCTTAAACCTGATGTAAGGAAAGGTGACCGGTTGTCGAAAGGCACCATATTTTTATTTACAGTTATATGTGCAAGAACAAGTGTATTCTCTACCTTTTTACCGGTAATATCAGGGAATTTTGTTCTCAGGTCAATGAGCATCAGGTGATTGTCGGTACCTCCCGAAACAACTTTATACCCTTTATCCATAAATGCTTTTGCCATTACGGCAGCATTCTTTTTTACCCTCTTCTGGTATTCATTAAACTCCGGTTCGAGAGCTTCTCCAAAAGAGACTGCTTTTGAAGCAATCACATGTTCGAGAGGGCCTCCCTGTACACCCGGAAATACAGCAGAATTAATAAGTGACGACATCATTCTGACTTCACCTTTAGTAGTTGTGATGCCCCATGGATTTACAAAATCCTTGCCCATTAAAATAATGCCGCCTCTCGGACCCCTTAATGTTTTATGAGTTGTTGATGTAACTATATGTGCATATTTTAATGGATTCTTTAAAAGTCCTGCTGCTATCAGTCCTGCCGGATGTGCCATATCGACCACTAAAAATGCTCCGACCATATCCGCAATTTTTCTCATCCTTTCATAATCCCATTCCCGTGAATAAGCTGAAGCGCCGCCGATGATCATTTTTGGTTTTTCCTTCAATGCAATCTCTTCCATCAAATCATAATCAACCTGCCCTGTATCTTCTTTTACGCTGTATGCTACAGGTCTGTACAGGATTCCGGATGAGTTAACGGGAGAGCCATGAGACAGGTGTCCGCCATGAGCCAGGTTCAGTCCCATGAAAGTATCTCCAGGTTTCATCAGCGTCATGAAAACTGCCATATTAGCCTGAGCTCCTGAATGAGGCTGGACATTGGCATATTCAGCATCGAAAAGCTTTTTCAACCGGTCTATGGCAACCTGTTCCGCCTGGTCAACAAACTCACAACCGCCGTAATAGCGATTCCCCGGGTAACCTTCTGCATATTTATTTGTAAGGACAGATCCCATTGCCTCCAATACCTGGGGGCTTACAAAATTTTCGGAAGCGATAAGCTCAATTCCGTTCAGCTGGCGCTGACGCTCTTTTTCAATAATATCAAAAATCAGTGTATCTTTCTTCATAATATGATAATTTTAAAAATTTATTCTTCAGAATTGCTGCTGCCAGAGCGCTCAGCAGACCGACAACCAGGCTAAGGATATATATCAGCTTTACCTGATCAATGTCTTCAACACGGGGATGTAAAAGCTTCCTGAAAAACCTGTTTTTGAACATAATTATGCAAATATAAAAACAATACTAAACCTTCTCAGTTTTTTACTTAAGTTTGTCTCAACAGAAGAGGCTTAAACCTGTGGTTTCCTCTGCAATAGTTTTCTCTTATGATAAAATTCAGCAGATTCTGTCTCGACAACGGATTGAGAATTCTGGTCCATGAAGACATATCTACACCCCTTGTTGCCATGAGTATCTTATATGATGTGGGATCGAGGGATGAAAATCGTGAAGCTACAGGTCTGGCACATCTTTTTGAACATCTTATGTTTGGAGGAACTCCGGGCATTCCTGAATATGATAAGCATCTGCAGCTGGCAGGCGGAGAAAATAATGCATTTACCACATCTGATATAACCAATTATTATATTACTCTGCCGAAAGAGAATATTGAAACAGGTTTCTGGCTCGAATCTGACAGAATGAACGGTATCGATTTCTCACGGAAAAACCTTGAGATTCAGAAAAATGTAGTAATTGAGGAGTTCAAACAACGATATCTCAATCAGCCTTATGGAGATGCCATGCTATTGCTGAGACCTCTTGCTTATAAGGTTCATCCGTACCACTGGCCAACTATCGGATCAGACATCGATCACATCAAAAACGCTGGTCTTAAAAATATCAAAGATTTTTTCTTTTCGCATTATGCACCTAATAATGCAATACTCTCTTTAACAGGCAATATCACCCCGTGGCATGCACTCAGGCTGACAAAAAAGTGGTTCGAAAATATCGAAAAGAGAAAGATAAGTCCCAGGCAGCTTCCTGCTGAGCCTGAGCAGACAAAAGAAAGAATCCGGACAGTCAAAAGAGATGTCCCGGCTGATGCACTCTATAAAGCCTGGCATATCGGCCCCAGAAACAGTGACGACTTCTTCACGATGGATCTAATTTCCGATCTGCTTGCAGGAGGAGAATCAGGCAGATTAGAGACAAAACTGATGCGTGAAAAGAAAATCTTCAGTGAGATCGATGCATACATCACTTCGGAAATAGATCCGGGATTACTTATTATTAACGGTAAGCTGATGAAAGGTATCGATCTTAACACGGCTGACGAATTAATAAACAAATTAATTGCTGAGCTCATGGAAAAGTATCCTTCTCCGTACGAGATGGAGAAGGTAAAAAACAAGTACGAATCTGCACATGTAATCAGGAACAGTGATATTCTTTATAAAGCAATGAATCTTTCCTATTATGAACTTCTTGGTAATCCTGATCTTATTAATACTGAAGTTGAAAGATATTTAAAGACAGATAAAGTTATGGTTCTTGAGACTGTCAGAAGGTATTTAGTCCAGACCAACTGCAGTACACTTTTTTACAAATCATCAAGAGACGAAAAGTGATGACAAGGAAGCTTTTATTAAAACCGACTGTAAGTCCTGTCGATCCGGGTAAGATACCGGAAGCTGTTTGCGTAAGGTTGAACAATAATATTCCGGTGTTTTTAATTGAAGCCGGTCTTGAAGATTTGTCACGCATTGAATTTACGTTTGGAGCCGGCAATGCTTACGAGTACCTGCCTCTTCTTGCATCAACGACAAACTTCATGCTGACTGAAGGAACCAGGAATCATACTTCATCAGAGATTAATAATGCACTCGATTTTTATGGCACGCTGTCCCATCAGTATGCTGAGAATGACCGTGCCGGCATTGTTATCTGCGTTCTGAATAAACATCTTGATAAAATACTTGAACTCGCAAGGGAAATATTGTTTTTCCCGGTATTCCCGGCGTCAGAGCTAAAAACACTCATTAGAAAAAGGCTACGTAAATATCTCATCAGCAGGGAAAAAGTCCATAATCTTGCTCTTGATAAGTTTTATGAATCCATCTTTGGGAGTCACCATCCGTATGGAAGACAGACACTTCCTGACGATTTCGGGAAAATGATACCACTCCTCCTCAAAGATTTTCATTCAGGGCACTACACACCACAGAATATGGCAATTATTGTATCCGGGAAAATAACTGAAAAGCTATTAAAACTTCTCAACAATTGTTTTGGCGAAATAAGTCCGGATGACACCTATAATGAGGAATCCTGTAATGTTCTTGAATCACAGAAAACGAAAAAAGTGCACATTGAAAAACCAGGGGCATTACAGACAGCAATCAGAATTGGTTCTCCGACTATTGATAAACGACATCCCGATTATCCGGGATTAAAAGTGCTTAATGTTTTGCTTGGAGGTTATTTCGGTTCACGGCTGATGAAGAATATAAGAGAAGAAAAAGGTCTTACTTACGGAATACACTCGACAGTTTTTTCATTCAATCTCAGTGGTTATAAAGTCATTTCAACAGAAGTGAGTAAAAAAAGTACTCAATTAGCAATTGATGAGATATACAAGGAAATAAGGCTTTTACAGAGTGTTCCGGTTAAAAAGGAAGAGATGGAAGTCGTAAGAAATTACATGCTTGGCGACATGGTCAGGATGTTTGACGGACCATTTGCTCTGGCAGAAAGCTTCAGGCTGGCATGGGAATTTGGTCTAGACAATTCATATTATTACCGGCTGGCTGATAAAATAAAATCAATAAAGGCTGACGAAATAATTGCCCTCGCACAGACGTATTATAATATTGATGATCTGTATGAAATAACTGCCGGTTGAAAATGAGAATAAAGCTCCTTCATATAATTGTTGCTCTTCAGCTTTTATTTGCGTTACAGATAAATGGACAAGTTGATAATGAACCTCCGGTTGCACCTGTTCTTAAGCTTGTTAGTGTTAATTATTTAACAGGAAATATTGAAATATCATGGGCATCAAGCCCTTCTCCTGATGTGGCAGGCTATGTTGTATATCTTTATAAAAACAATGCAGGATTTGCCCTCGATACTCTTCATAATCCTTCAGCAAACAGTTACCTGCGAACCGGATCAGGATCGGCCTATTACAGCGAGTCTTTCGTAGTTGCTGCTTTAGATACTGCCGGGAATATAAGTCCGCTATCAAATATTTTAAGCACTATTTTTTGCACTATTAAAATAGATACATGTAAAAAAGAGATTCAGATCACATGGAATTTATATATAAACGATGTAACCAAATATTTGATTCTTGCATCCAGAAATGGAGAGCCCTTCTCAAAAATAGACTCTGTCGAGGCACCAAATAACAGCTATAAGCTTACTGATTTTGAGACAGATTCACAATACTGTTTTGTTATCCGGGCGATTCTTAAGGGCGATTCGTTATCGAATTCGAATAAAAGTTGTCTGGTCACAAAAATGCAGCATCCGCCGCAATGGATAAATGCCGATTATGCCACGGTGGATCAGAATAATGCCATAGCTCTCTCATTTACAATAGAACCTTCTACAGAAATTAAGACCTTCAACATTGAAAGGAAAACAGGTTCAACAGGAAGCTTCAAGAAGATTGCACAGCTGAATTATTCATCAGGTCCATTGACCTACATTGATAATGATGCTGATATTACCAGGGTTAATTATTACAGGCTGGTTGCGATAAATAATTGCGGTGTTCCAATAATTTTTTCAAATATAGCTTCAAATATAGTTCTGGCCCTGAACCGGAATGGAAATGAAAATAATTTTTATCTCAGCTGGAATTCTTACAAGGAATGGATTGGTATTGTGGATGGATATAAGTTAAATATAAATACGGGCAACGGATGGGAAGAAAATTCATCTTTATTACCTGGTGATACAATCATAATAAAATATTATTCTGATTTGATGTATCAGGTGACGGGGAAAGAAGTTTGCTTTATGATTAAAGCTGTTGAGGCATCAAATCCCTATGGCGTAAATGGAGCAAGTTATTCATCACGGATATGTACTCCGGTTACTGAAAATATAATTGTCCCCAATGTCTTCACTCCTGATAACAACTCGATCAATGATTATTTCAAGCCTGTATTATCTTTCACACCACTTGCTTACAAGCTGATTATCACCGATTTACAGAGGAAAACAGTATTCGAGACTAATGAATATCTTGAAGAATGGAATGGTACAAAAAACGGGAGTACTTTGCCCCAGGGAGTTTATTTATGGTTTTTGAAGGTGAGCACACCTTCGGGCAGGAGCATTGAAAAAACCGGAACAGTCACAATAATCTTTAATCCCTGATATATTGCGAAATCTCAAACCGTCTCTGGCATTCCAGTTTCACTGAATAAAGTTATATTTGTATTCCGGAGAGAAAGGATCCGGAAATATCTATGGGAAATAAGGATATTTTTGATGAGGAAGACATAAATCAAATTCAGACTGAATATGATTCTCTTGTAAAGAATCTTCTCCGATGTAATAAGCGCGGCGACAGGGAGATGATTGATAAGGCATTTAAAATTGCCAATGAAGCCCACTGGAACATGCGCCGTAAATCAGGAGAACCATATATTCTTCATCCTATAGCTGTTGCTAAAATCGTTAACCAGGAGATCGGCCTTGGGGCCAGGTCAATCACTACCGCATTGCTTCACGATGTGGTCAAAGATACTGAGTATAATCTTGAAGATGTCAAAAGGGATTTTGGTCCAAAGATAGCCTCGCTGATTGACGGTCTTACAAAAATCTCGGGCACCTACAACAAAGAAAATTCATCATCTCTTCAGGCAGAGAACTTCAGGAAGATGCTCCTCACTCTTTCTGACGATCTGAGGGTAATCCTGATAAAAATTGCGGATCGTCTTCACAATATGCGTACGCTTGATTCTATGCCGGAGCATAAGAAGATGAAGGTAGCCGGAGAAACTATTTTTCTTTATGCTCCTCTGGCACATCGGCTAGGGCTTTATGCAATAAAAAGTGAGCTTGAGGATCTCAGCTTTAAATTCCGTCAGCCGCTGATCTATGAAGAAATTGCCGCCAAGCTGAAACACAGTGAAAAGAAATTTTACGCACTAATAAATAAATTCTCATTTCCGATCATTGATAAGCTGACAAAAGCCGATCTTCAGTTTGATATCAGCGGCCGTCCAAAATCGATTTTTTCCATCTGGAAAAAGATGCAGTCAAAGAATGTTCCTTTCGAGGAAATCTATGATGTTCTCGCTGTCAGAATTGTGTTTGAACCGGCTCCGGGTATTCCTGAAAAAACTCAATGCTGGAATATATATTCGATGATTACCGACTCTTACCTGCCTAAACCAGACAGATTACGCGACTGGGTAAGTCGCCCGAAACCAAATGGTTATGAAGCATTACATCTGACGGTCATGGGACCTGAAGGAAAATGGGTTGAAGTGCAGATCAGAAGCAAAAGAATGGATGATATTGCCGAGAGAGGCTATGCAGCGCACTGGAAATACAAAGGTGATGGTTCGCAGGAAAGCGAGCTTGATAAATGGATCAAGAAGATCCGTCTTATGCTTGAGAATCCTCTCGAGGATCCTATTGAGTTTCTCGATGAATTCAAGATGAACCTCTTCTCATCTGAGATAATGGTATTCACACCAAAAGGGACGCTTGTAAGTCTTCCCAAAGGAGCATCTGCTCTTGATTTTGCTTATGAAATCCATACAGAGATCGGGAATAAAGCTATCGGAGCAAAAATAAATTACAAGCTTAACCCCATCAGCGCTGTGCTTATGAGCGGAGACCAGGTTGAAATTATCACTTCAGATATAGCAAAACCCGAAAAGGAATGGTTATCGTTTGTCAGAACATCAAAAGCCAAGGAAGCTATTAAAGACGCATTAAAAACCGAGACAATAAACCGGATTCAGAAAGGCATGGAAATACTCGATACCAGGCTGAAAGAGCTTGGAGTTACTCCTAATGCTGAAGTTTTCAAAAAGCTTCTTCTTGCCTATGATGTGCTTAATAAAGATGAGCTCTATTCAGGCATTGAACTGGGAATTATAAACCTCGATAATCTTAAAAAAATTGTTAAAAAGAATACTGCAAAAAATGTTTCAAAATTCTGGGAGCTAAAGCTGATCGGATCAAAGAAAGAGCCAGCTGAATCGCATGCTTCATCGGACAATATTGATAAAAATGTTCCATTTCTTCTCAGAGAAAATGTTGAAAATGCCGAACAATCATATGAAATAGCAACATGCTGCAATCCTATACCCGGCGATGAAGTTACAGGGTACCGTTCTCCGGAAGGTCCTATTATTATTCATAAACCAAAATGCCCGGTAGCAATAAGGATAATGTCGAATGAAGGGAACAGGATTATTGCAGTAAAATGGGCTATGCATAAGCTGGTATCTTTCCTTGCAAGAATCAATTTAACCGGTATCGACAGGATAGGACTTGTAAATGAGATCACAAACATAATATCTTCTGAACTGAAAGTAAACATGACGAATATTAATTTTTCAGTTCAGAATGGAATTTTCGATGGGACTATCGATGTCTATGTTCATCATACAAAAGACCTTAATAATCTGATACTGAAGATATCAAATATTAAAGGTATTGAGAATGTCAAAAGAGTTGAGGACTTCTCAAAATGACAGTTAGCCGTGTTATTTAGGAGACTGTGGAATCTCTTATAATTAGTCGCACAGTAATGATAAAAAATACATATTTTTGTCATTATTTTAAATTAGTCCAAATATGATTAGTGACGATTCAAAGCTCACTGTAAAGAAAATCTTTACTGAATATCTTGAGAAGAAAGGCCACCGAAAGACGCCCGAGAGATTTGCAATTCTTGATGAAATATATTCACGATCAACACATTTTGACATTGAATCACTTTATATTTTAATGAAGAACAAGAATTACACGGTAAGCCGGGCAACCCTTTACAATACTATTGAATTGCTTCTCGACTGTAATCTCGTGATAAAACATCAATTTGGCAAGAATATAGCCCAGTTCGAAAGAGCTTTTCAGTGTGTTCAGCACGATCATCTTATTGATATTGAATCCGGTAAGGTTATTGAATTCTGTGATCCAAGGATAAGTGAAATAATCAAGACAGCCAGCGAGCTGAATAACTTTGCTCCTCAGTACCATTCACTTTATATATATGGAAATCTGATAGAGAAGAAGAAAGCGAGGTAACTTCCGGAAATATTTCAAACAGAAAGGGACATGTCAGACAAGTCCCTTTTTTCATGATTGAGTATTTTCTTATAAATTAATGTCAGAAGGCATATCCAAAAGTCAGACCAAATGGAACGCTCACGACAAATTTATCATTCAGCTTCCAATCTTTGTAGGTATCATCACCTCCCAGATGGCTAAAATCATAATTTTTGCTTTTTACACCAATTCCGGTGAAAATATCGAGTGCAAATCCGCCTTTGGTAATGATCTCGTAACCCAGTGCTACATGAAATTGAAGCTTTGAAGCAGTAAAATATTTTGAATTATCTACACTGCTTTTTATTTTTGCCCATGCATATGAAAAATGCGGACCAACATAAAATCCATTAGGCGCTTTATCCTTGGTAAGGTAGAATTTATACCATAATTGTCCATGGTATCCAAATGTTTTAATTGTAGTATCGCCTCCAAGATCGCCAAGGTTCTTAATAATCGGACTTGTTCCAAGATATCCGACACTTACCTGAACAGATTGCTTTTCAAATGTTCTGGCTTCAAAACTGACCTTATATTCATTAGATAAAGGTACTATCCAGAGTGCCCACAATGGTCCTCCGATTACTGACAGAGGATTGGTTTTTACTGCAAACCTGTAATCTTTATCCGCAGCAACTTCCTGGGAAAAGCTTTGCTCATTGAAAAGTACGAGCATTAATGAAATTATGATGAAATACTTAAGTTTTTTCATTATATTATTATTTTTTAGATTTAACATATAAAATTACGAATTATCAATAATATAACCCACTTAAAAGTTTTTTATTGTGCTGAAACCGGACTTTCAGACAGAAAAAAAGGTTTGGCATCTATTGATTAACAATCACCAAGTGTGTGGTAAATCATTTGATTTATTTCGTACCTTGTAACCTGTTTCTTAAAATTTCGATAATAAATTAGTATGAATATTGACATTCTATTAGGTCTGCAGTGGGGTGATGAGGGAAAGGGAAAAATAGTTGACGCAATAAGTCCCGGTTACGATATAATAGCCCGTTTTCAGGGCGGACCAAATGCCGGGCATTCTCTCGAATTCAATAATGTAAAACATGTGCTTCATCTGATCCCGTCAGGTATTTTCCATCCCAATAAGATCAATATTATCGGGAACGGTGTTGTCATCGATCCGGCAGTGTTTAAAAAAGAAATTGAAAACCTTGGTCCTTCAGTCGATGAGCTAATAAAAAGACTGATTATTTCAGCAAGAGCAAACCTTATACTGCCCGGACATCGGATACTTGATGCAGCGTACGAGCATTGCAAAGGAAGCACAAAAATCGGCTCCACTCTTAAAGGTATTGGTCCGGCTTATACCGATAAAGTTGCACGCAATGGTATCCGTGCGGGAGAAATATTCAGAAAAGATTTCAGGGAAATATATGACCAGCACCTGAAAAATCATCTTTCAATACTAAAGAATTATGATTTTAAGTTTGATCTGGATGAATATGAATCTGGCTGGTTTGAAGGAATTGAGATGCTGAAGAGGTTCAGGATAATAAATACAGAATACCTTATTAATGAGCTCATTGCAAAGGGTAAAAAAGCGCTGGCCGAGGGCGCTCAGGGTACAATGCTTGATGTGGATTTCGGATCTTATCCGTTTGTTACATCATCGAATACTATCAGCGCCGGTGCATGTACAGGTCTTGGAATTTCGCCAAAAAAAATAGGTGACGTGTTTGGCATATTTAAAGCATATTGTACAAGAGTTGGCAGCGGTCCTTTTCCTACTGAGCTTAACGATGAAACAGGAAATACTTTAAGAGAAATAGGACATGAGTTTGGCTCTACAACAGGTCGTCCCAGAAGATGCGGATGGCTTGACCTCCCTGCATTGAAATATGCAATTATGATCAATGGAGTTACAAAGCTCTTTATAACAAAAAGTGATGTCATGTCCGGCTTTAAAACAATCAAAATATGCACTTCCTATCTTTCAGACGAAAAAGAATGTCGTGAAATCCCGTTCGATAATTTACCAATAAAACCGGTATATAAGGAACTTCCGGGTTGGGAAGAAAATATTTCTGCTATCAGGGAATTCAGCAAGCTTCCTGAAAACCTTAAAAAGTACATTAAATTTATTGAAGATCAGACAAATATCCCTGTAACAATGGTTTCGGTCGGCCCGGACAGGGAGGAGACAATTATCAGAAAATAATATATCCAAACAACCACCTCCCCACTGACGTTACCGTCAGTGGTACTCCCCGCTTAAGCGGGGCAGGCTCTCCTTCAAAAGGAGGAGAAACTTATTGTATTGATTATAAAACTTTCCCCTCTTTTATTTCTTGTTGTAAATCCAGGCATCAACCTGGACAGTATCCCTGAATTTTTCCAGTCGTGAGTAGGCTTTCCCAACACTTTCATAAGCTTCAACTGAGACAAGCTCAAACCTGCCGCCTTCCATTTTAATTATTTTTGCATCGTACCCGCGGTTACGATACTCTTCAGCCCAGGCTTTTGCATATTCGGGCGTTATAAAGCTGCCTACTATAATATTGAACTTTGATGAAAGAGCCCTCAGCTCTTCTTCAGCACGCCTGATAGAATCGAGTCTCGCGTTTTCAATTGCAAGCAATCTATCCCTTATCAGTCGTATTGAATCTGCAACCCGGATGCTATCCTGCTTTGCCTGCCAAACAGCCATTGTATCAGCTCTTCTTCCAAACAACTTCCAGCCTTTAAAATACTTACAGGAGGGAAGAGCTATTAAAAGTACAATCAGAAGAATTGCTGGTAAGTTTTTCATGATTATGAATATTAATTTCAATTAATAACTATTTGTTTTCCAATCTTTTACACATGTTAAGTAATCAAAGATACAGAATAATGAGTACCATTCCAAACGATATAAAAATTGACAACGTCATATTAATATCACATTAATATCACGGATTTTGTATATTAGTCTTTGAAAATGTTCCCATTAAAAACACCTG
>JAPLEC010000168.1 GCA_026391515.1 Bacteroidia bacterium
ACCTGGAACTTTCAGACTGATCAGCTATGAATGGGGTGTGGCTTATGGAGCAATGCTACTGGCCGGAGAGGTTACAGGTGATGCAAAATTCACTGAGTACACAACAAAAAGGATGAACCTGATTGCCACTGTTGCTCAGTATTACAAAACACAGCAGGAAGGCCAGCAGGGTATGAATCCTGTTCGTTCAGTGCTTGATCCGCGTGCTCTAGACGACGCCGGTTCAATGTGCGCTGCAATGATTAAAACATACAATACTGATAAAAATCAGAATTTGCATCCATTTATTGATAACTACATTAATTATATATCAACCAAACAATTCAGGTTAACTGACGGTACTCTCGCCCGTAACAGGCCTTTACCCAATGCTTTATGGCTCGATGATCTTTATATGAGCGTTCCGGCACTGGCACAAATGGGGAAGCTGACCGGTGAAAAAAAATATTTTGATGACGCCTGCAAACAGGTTTTGCAATTTTCACAACGGATGTATAATAAAGATAAAAATCTATTTATGCATGGCTGGATCCAGGAAATGAATCCTCATCCTGAATTTTACTGGGCACGCTGTAATGGATGGGCTCTGCTTACAATGTCTGAATTGCTTGATGTGCTTCCGGCAGATCATCCATCAAGGAACCAGATTCTTGAACTGTTAGAGTCACATATAGCAGGCCTTGCTTCCTATCAATCCGGAAGCGGATTCTGGCATCAGCTGATAGACAGAAACGATTCATACCTTGAGACTTCAGCAACAGCTATTTATACATATTGTATTGCCCATGCCATTAATAATGGATGGATGGATGCAAAGGCATACGGACCTGTTGCATTGCTCGGGTGGAATGCAGTTCAGACCAAAGTTAATAGCAAAGGCGAAGTTGAAGGTACATGCGTCGGAACCGGTATGGCATTCGATCCGGCATTCTATTACAACCGTCCGGTGAATGTTGCAGCTGCTCATGGTTATGGTCCGGTTATTATGGCCGGAGTCGAAATACTGAAGCTTGGTAAAAACTATCAGATTGTCATAAACGACTCAGCTGTAATGTTTTACAAGCTTGGAACAGATTGGAGAAATAACAGATGAATTAGCCCCCCTACCCCCCTAAAGGGGGGTTAATTCTCTGGTATAAATGAAGTTTCTTAAAGACCTGAGGATTAGGTCCCCTTTAGGGGGCAATCCCGCAAAGCGGGATGGGGGCAAACTCCTGTAAAAAAATTTAACCACAAAGAGCCTTTAGATTCACATTTTTAAAATTAATAATAAACATGAATAAATTAAAGATACTTTTCCTTAACCTGACAATAGTTATTTTTACTTTAAATGGTTCAGCCCAGGTACATTCCAATTACAAATTCTCTTTCGGTCCGGCAAAAGAGGCACCCGGCTATATCAAGGTAGATGCTTCTCAGAAATATTCAGATGAAGCCAGGTATGGCTTCGATTTCGGAACCATTCCATTTGCTGTCGACCGTGACGGGAATAAACCTCTCACCAGCGGATTCTGCACCAGCGATAGACCATTCTTTTTCTCTGTGAAACTTCCGGAAGGAAACTATAACATTAAAATTGTCGTCGGTGATCTGAAAGAAGCGTCACTTACAACAGTAAGAGCTGAATCGCGAAGATTGATCTTTGAAAAAATCAAAACTGAACGGGGCAAGTTCCGGAAACTTGAAGCTACAATAAATATCCGTATCCCCGGGATCTTAAATACTAATGAAGAGGTCAAAAGAAAACCCAGGGAGCAAAACAAGCTCGACTGGGACGATAAGCTGACTTTCGAGTTCACAGATAAACATCCCTGCATCTGCGCTCTTGAAATAACCAGAATCGAAAAAGTTGTAACTGTTTTCCTTGCGGGAAATTCTACAGTTGTTGATCAGGATGATGATCCATGGGCTTCCTGGGGACAAATGTTCCCACGGTTTCTGAAACAGGGAGTTGCTGTTTCAAACCAGGCAGAGTCGGGACTTTCCCTCGGCAGCTTCCTGTCATCAAATCGCTTGAAGAAAGTGATGAGTATGATGAAACCTAATGATTATCTATTCATTGAATTTGGCCACAACGACCAGAAAGAAAAAGGTCCCGATGATGGCGCTTTTAAATCCTATACTGAAAGGATGAAGCTATTCGTGAATGAATTCCGTCAAAAAGGAGGTAACCCGGTAATTGTATCTCCGGCAAACCGCCGTTCTTTCGACGAAAATGGTAAAATAACAAATTCGCTGGGCGATTATCCTGAAGCTGCCAGACAAGTTGCAAAAGAACTGAAAGTGCCGTTCATCGATCTTAATGCAATGACAAAAACATTGTATGAATCGCTTGGCCCTGACCAGTCAAAGAATTTATTTGTGATTTATCAGGCTAATACTTTCCCTGACCAGAAAGATGCTCTGAATGATAATACACATTTTAATTCTTATGGGGCATACCAACTGGCAAAATGTATAATTAAAGGAATAAAAGAAAACAATCTGGGATTGAAGAAGTACTTAATTAAAGGATTACCGGACTACAATCCGGCACAACCCGATACGTTTGAGACATTCAGCCAGCCGCTGAGTCCTCATTCGCCGGTAGTTATAAATTGATTGCTGGCGCCGATTTGTAATCGGTGCCAGGACAGGCAGCACGGATTGCAAATCCGCGCTAGCGTTTTTTATTAAATTCGAATATTATATATTTTCATCATTATGAAATTTAAAATAATTACAATCTGTACTTTACTGATTTCTTCATTGAATCTTTTTAGCACACCTGAAAACCAGAAACAGCTAATTTATCTATCCGGAAAAGGTTTCAACAACACAAAAACATGGGAGTTCTTCTGTACCGATGGAAGAAACAGCGGTCACTGGACAAGAATTGAGGTTCCCTCCTGCTGGGAACAGCAGGGTTTTGGAAATTACGAGTACGGACGCAACGGCTACTCATTTGGTCCCAAGTATAAATATGCCAATGAAAAAGGTTTGTATAAACTTACTTTCCATGTCCCTGAAACATGGAAAGGAAAAGAAGTAAATATCGTTTTTGAAGGTTCAATGACCGATACTGAAGTGAAAATAAACGGTAAAAGTGCTGGAGAAATTCACCAGGGTTCTTTCTACCGGTTTAAATATAATATTACTGATAAAATCGTTTTCGGAGGATCAAATCTTCTTGAAGTAACTGTCAGTAAACTCTCAGCAGATGAATCAGTTAACCGCGCTGAACGGTACGGTGATTACTGGAACTTTGGTGGAATTTACAGACCAGTTTTCCTTGAAGCATTCCCGAAAGAGCATATCAGCAGAGTTGCTATAAATGCAAAAGCCGACGGCTCTTTTTCAATGGATGTCTTCCCGGAGAATCTTAGCGATAAAAAAGGTATTCTGACAGAAATATTTGATGCTGATGGCAGGCAGGTTGCATTTTCCTCAACACCGGTAAATCAGCAGGATTCAATGGTCACAGTCACCTGCAAGGTGGATAACCCGAATCTCTGGACCAGTGAAACACCATATTTATATAATGTAAGATATACTCTTTTTTCGGGTAAGAAAAAATTCTTTGGAGCCACTGAAAAATTTGGTTTTCGTACAATTGAGGTCAGGCATGGAGATGGTATTTATCTGAATGGCACAAAAATTAAAATGAAAGGTGTTAACCGTCATTGTTTCTGGCCGGAGGGTGGACGAACACTAAATTATGATCTATGTCTTCAGGATGTAAAGCTGATTAAAGAGATGAACATGAATGCTGTCAGATGTTCACACTATCCGCCTGATGTTGACTTCCTTAATATCTGTGATTCTCTCGGTCTTTATGTTCTTGATGAGATTGCCGGATGGCAGCGCTGGTACGATACACCGGTAGGCAAAAAAATTGTAAAAGAGACTGTAATACGCGATGTCAACCATCCATCCATAATCTTCTGGGATAACGGAAATGAGGGAGGTACTAACAAAGAGCTTGATAAAGAATTCCTTATTTATGATCCTTCAAAAAGAGATGTAATTCATCCTCACCACCGCCCGGGAAATGCTTTCAATGGGATCGACTGCAACCATTATGAAAATTATAACAGTGTTCAGAATATCCTTAAAGATTCACTGATCTATATGACCACTGAGTTTCTTCATTGCCAGGATGATGGGGGAGGTGGATCTGGTCTTTACGATTACTGGGAGCTGATGTGGACATCAGAAAAATCTGCCGGAGGATTTCTG
>JAPLEC010000303.1 GCA_026391515.1 Bacteroidia bacterium
TCAGGTAATATCAAACTTGGGAATTTCAATAAAACTTTCACAGACGAATCAGGTGTCAGCATCAGGTGCGGCATATCAAATGCCCATCTTCATAATTGCACAATCGGATCAAATGTACTTATCAGTAATATAGGCGATTACATAGCTAATTATAATATTGATAATAATGTTGTCATAAAAAACTGCAGGAAGATTCACACTGAAGGAGTATCGACTTTTGGGAATGGCACTGATGTAAATGTTCTTAATGAAACCGGCGGGCGATCAGTCAAAATATGGGACCAGCTTTCTGCACATCAGGCTTATATCATTGCTCTTTACAGGCATCGCAAAAAAGCCATAAGTAAAATCACAAAAATGGTGGCCGATTATTCAAAATCACTCTGTTCAGAAATTGGTACAATTGGCTGCGATACAAGAATTTCAGATTGCAGTAATATCCGGAACGTCAGGTTTGGACCCTTCAGTCGTGTCGAAGGAGCTCTAAGCCTTAACGAGGGATCGGTGAACAGCTGCAAGGAAGATCCGATATTCATTGGTCCCGGAGTTATAATGGAGCATTTCATAGTTTGCTCGGGATCAATAGTGACTGAGTCAACACTGATTGATAAATGCTTTGTGGGACAGGGTTGTGTACTCGGGAAACATTATTCAGCCGAGAACTCGTTATTTTTTGCCAACTGCGCTGGATTTCACGGTGAAGCATGTTCAATATTTGCAGGTCCATATACAGTAACACATCACAAATCGACACTGCTGATTGCCGGCATCTTCTCGTTCATGAATGCTGGCAGCGGATCGAACCAGAGCAATCATATGTATAAACTTGGACCTATCCACCAGGGAATTATGGAAAGAGGTTCAAAAACAACAAGCGATTCATATCTTTTATGGCCTGCTCGTATCGGACCATACACTCTTGTGATGGGACGCCATTATAAAAACATGGATACATCATCGCTTCCATTCTCTTATCTGATTGAAAGCAACGACGAAAGCATTCTGGTTCCCGCAGTCAACCTGAGAAGTGTAGGTACAATCAGGGATGCACAAAAATGGCCTGTACGCGATATTAGAAAGGATCCTAAGAAAATAGATCAGGTTAACTTCAACCTGCTGAGTCCATATACAATACGAAAGATGTTTGAAGGAAGAACACTGCTAAAAGAATTAAAATCTGTTTCCGGAGCCGTCTCAGCTTCATACACGTATAAGAATATGAAAATCAAGGGTTCTTCTCTTGAAAAAGGCATTGAGCTTTACCAGACAGGTATAAATAAATTCCTTGGCAATTCTTTAATAAAAAGACTTGAAAAAATAAATTTCAAAACGAATGCCGAATTACGCAAAAGACTAAAACCTGATCAATCTATAGGAAAAGGTGAATGGGTCGATCTGGCAGGCCTGATTACTCCGAAACAATCCGTGGATGCCCTTCTAGGCGACATAGAATCGGGGAAAATAAATTCAATTGATAAAATAGCCGATGCTTTCATAAAAATGCACAAGTCATATTACGATTGGGAATGGACATGGGCATGTGAAAGAATAGAGGAAGAAGAAAAGAAATCAGTTGATAAATTCACATCAGCAGATGTCATCAGGATTGTCGAAAGATGGAAGGAAAGTGTTGTTGCTCTCGACAGGATGCTTTATGAAGATGCAAAAAAAGAGTTTACTCTTGCATCAATGACCGGATTCGGAATTGACGGAGGAGATGAAATCAAAAAGCTTGATTTTGAACAGGTCAGAGGAGATTTTGAATCAAACGATGTTGTCGCTGCGATCAAGGAGCATATTAAAAAGAAAACAGCCCTGGGAGATGAGCTGATTAACAGAATGAAGAAGATTAAGAACTAAAAATTTATCTTCCGGAATACATCGAGTCGTAATATTTCCCGTAATCACCGGAAATAATATTTTCCAGCCATTTATTATTTGAAAGATACCAGTCAACAGTTTTCTCAAGACCGGTTTTAAAACTTGGTATCGGCGACCAGCCTATCTCTTTCTGAAGCTTGGATGAATCGATAGCATATCTCAGGTCATGTCCGGGACGATCCTTTACAAAAGTTATCAGTTTTTCAGAAGTTCCTGCAGGACGATTCAGCTTTTTGTCCATTATTTCGCAAAGCAGCCTGATGAGGTCAATATTTTTCCATTCGTTATTTCCACCGATATTATAGGTCTCTCCCGGCTTCCCTTTGTGATAGATCAGGTTGATGGCAGCTGCATGATCCTCTACATAGAGCCAGTCGCGGATATTCTCACCTTTACCGTAAACCGGAACAGGTTTATTATTTTTTATGTTATTAATGGCAAGTGGAATCAGCTTTTCTGGGAATTGATTTGGTCCGTAATTATTTGAACAATTGGAGATTACAACCGGTATTTTATATGTATGATTAAATGCTCTTACCAGGTGATCGGAACTTGCCTTGGAAGCAGAATAAGGACTTTTTGGATCATAAGCCGTTTTTTCTGTAAACATACCCTCAGAGCCTAACGAACCAAATACCTCATCGGTAGAGATATGATAAAAGAGCTTTCCTTTAAAATCTTTTTGCCAGATGTTCAGAGCAGCACTGAGAAGGTTTACTGTACCAACAATATTTGTAAAGACAAATTCATCAGGACCTGTAATCGACCTGTCGACATGCGATTCTGCGGCAAGATGAATAACTCCGTCAAAATTATATTTACGAAAAAGATCCATTACGGCCTGTTTAATTACAATATCAACTTTTTCAAAAACATAATTTCCCCTGGTTTCAATATCTGTAAGATTCTCAAGATTACCTGCATAAGTCAGCTTATCGACGTTCACTATCAGGTAATCGGGATAATTATTAACGAATCTCCTGACTACATGTGAGCCAATAAAACCAGCACCACCGGTTATAAGAATTATTTTTTTATAGTCCATAATTATTGCTTTTTCTTCCTGAACTTCTTCTCCCATTCCCATGCTGTTTTCATGGCTTCATCGAGAGAACTCAAAGTTTTCCAGCCCAGCTCCTTATTGGCAAGTGAAGGATCGGCCCATATTTTCTCAATATCTCCTGCTCTTCTTCCGGTTATTTTATATTTCAGCTTTATTCCTGAGACACGTTCAAAAGATTCAATTGCTTCCAGAACCGAAACTCCCTTGCCGGTGCCCAGGTTAAAGACTTCATAATTCTTTTTATTCTTATTTTCAATCAGCCTTTTAACTGCAATTACATGCGCTTTTGCAAGATCGACTACATGAAGGTAATCGCGGATGCACGATCCGTCAGGGGTGTTATAATCATTTCCAAAAACTTTAAGCTCTTCTCTTAAACCGGAAGCTGTTTGTGTGATAAATGGCACCAGATTTTCCGGAACACCCCTTGGCAGTTCTCCTATCAGCACTGATGGATGAGCTCCTATCGGATTAAAATACCGCAGCGAAATTGCCTTCAGATTTTTATTTACTGAAACAGTGTCCCTGATAATTTCTTCACCGATTTGTTTGGTATTGCCATAAGGAGAGATTGCAGGCTGTGTCGGAGCATCCTCAGTTACAGGAAGCTTTTCAGGCTGCCCGTAAACTGTACATGATGATGAGAATACCATCGAAGGTATCTTGAACTCTGTCATTGCACCCAGCAGATTCATGAGCGAAACAAGGTTATTCCTGTAGTATTCAAGAGGTTTGTTAACTGATTCACCCACAGCTTTATATGCTGCAAAATGGATAATTGCATCAATATTTTTATTTTTTCTGAAAAAAACGTTGAGTTTTTTCTTTTTACAGAGATCAAGCACTTCCAGCTGAGGTTTTTTACCAGTTATTTTGCCGATCCAGTCTGCAACGACAGCTTCGGAATTATACAGGTTATCCATAAGGATAACTTCATACCCTTCTTCAATAAGTTCGACAGCAGTGTGTGATCCAATATAGCCCGTTCCCCCTGTTACAATAATTTTCTTTTTCATTTACAGGCTCCAGTAAGTATGATTTTTTATTCTTCCTCGAAGCACACCTTTGACATCCACAACAATTCCTTCTTTATTAAGAAAGGGAGCAAACCATTTCTCGTCGAGCTTAAGATATTGCTTATGGCATACAGCAAGTATTATTGCATCGTAAATGCCCGAAGGTTCTTTTTTCAATTCTATCTGGTACTCTTCCTTGACCTCATGCGGGTTTGCACCCGGATCAATTACATCAACGCTTACACCGAAATCAGTAAGTTCGCTTATTATATCGACGACTTTTGAATTACGTATATCTGTAACATCTTCCTTAAATGTGATGCCCATTATTAAGACTCTTGCATCATTCGGATTTTTATCTGCTGCAATAATTTTCTTGACAGTCTGCTTTCCTATATACCTTCCCATGCTGTCATTTATAAAACGGCCTGAGTCAATCATCTGCGGATGATAGCCAAGAGCCTTTGCTTTATAAGAGAGATAATAAGGATCAACACCGATGCAATGTCCTCCGACAAGACCAGGATAGAATTTCAGAAAATTCCATTTTGTACCAGCAGCCTCGAGCACCTCAAAAGTATTGACTCCCAGCCTGTTAAATATCAAAGAAAGCTCATTCATAAAAGCGATATTGATATCTCGCTGGGTATTTTCAATGATCTTGGCTGCTTCAGCAACCTTAATTGAGCTTGCCCTGTAGACCCCGGCTTTAATAATCAGCTCATAGGTTTTTGCTATATTTTCTGCTGCCACTTCATCACATCCGCTGGTAACCTTAACTATTTTATTTAGAGTATGATTATGATCACCGGGATTGATCCTTTCAGGAGAAAAACCGACTTTAAAATCTTTTCCACATTTCAGCTTTGAAAATTTCTCTAGAACAGGAATACAATCTTCTTCAGTACAACCCGGATAAACCGTCGATTCATAAACGACATAATCGTCTTTTTTAAGAATTCTGCCCACTATTTCGGATGCTCTAAGAACAGGTGCCAGGTCAGGCAGATTATAATTGTTTGTAGGTGTCGGAACTGCGATTATATGAAAAGATGCCTCCTTCAGATCTTTTGGATCGCTGGTCAGGAGAATATCGGTATTTCTGAATGCTTCAGCAGGAAGCTCATTGCTTGGATCAATACCTTTCTTCATCATTTCAACCCTGTCGGATTTGATATCGAAGCCGATAACTTTTATTTTTTTTGCAAATTCAAGTGCTATAGGCAACCCGACATATCCAAGACCTATTACGGAAAGCTTCGTTTCCTTGTTTACGAGTTTTTTAAACATTTTTAATTGTTTTTAAAAAGGGATGGTAATTCCCAATAATGCTTTCAGGTTTTGAATTCCGTATTGTATAAGCTATTTCAACCGATTGACGGGCATCTTTTAATCCAAAACCTCTTCCCGCAAGTATCTCTTTATAAGTAAGAGTATGTAAATCTGCAAATCCCTCACTATATTCTATTTCTTCTCCGTCGACAATTATTGATCTAAATGTTCTCTGTCCTTTATTAATCGCGGATGAAGAAAGGTCATGATTATCAAGACTGAGGAACCATCTTACCCTTGCATTTTTAAGCTCAAGGTAACCTGCAGCCTTGTTTGGCTGAGATAAATGAACAATATTCTTTTTTGCTTCACCGAAGATCCAGCTCAGCATGTCAAAAAAATGGATGCCGATATTTGTCGCCACACCTCCCGATTTCTGAACATCACCCTTCCATGAGATATAATACCAGTTGCCGCGGCTGGCAATATAAGTCAGGTCAACATCATAGATCTTATTTTTGGGACCTTTATCGATTTTATTTTTAAGTTCAATTATTCTTGGGTGAAGGCGCGATTGAAGAACCGTAAAAATCTTGTGACCTGTCTCATTCTCAATTTCCTGCAGGGCATCGACATTCCATGGATTAAGAACAACCGGTTTTTCGCAAATAGCCTCAGCATGGTGCCGGAGGGCAAATCTGATATGTGAGTCGTGCAAATAATTTGGAGAGCAAATGCTGACATAATCAATTTTTGTCCCTGTTCTTTTCAGCTTATCGAAATGTCTATCGAAACGCTCAAACTCGACAAAAAAATCGCTCTGCGGAAAATAGCTGTCGATAAGTCCGACACTGTCAAACCGGTCGAGGCTTGCAAGCAGATTATTACCGGTATCTTTTATCGCTTTAAGATGACGGACAGCAATATATCCTGCCACACCTATCAATCCGAAATTTTTGGGAGCTGAGTCCATTGTAGCTGTTATTGGAAGAGTAAAACTACTAAATTATTTTAGAAACGTTGCCTTTCTCAAGATGGTATCTCTCCTCACTTTCAGGACAAACAGCATATCCTTTTTTATCGAAAACCAGCTTATGTCCGTATTCGCTCATCCAGCCTGTCTGACGTGCCGGATTACCTACAACAAGCGCATAGGGTTTGACATCTTTTGTCACTACGGCCCCTGCTCCGACAAATGCATATCTGCCAATTATATTGCCGCAAATAATAGTTGAGTTGGCGCCAATTGAAGCACCTTTTTCAACAATAGTTGTTTCATAATTTTCGCGGCGGATAATCTGGCTGCGCGGGTTGATCACATTTGTAAACACCATTGAAGGTCCAAGAAAAACGTCATCATCACAAATGACGCCGGTATAAATTGATACATTATTCTGAACCTTAACATTTTTCCCAAGCTTAACACCGGGAGACACGACAACATTCTGCCCGATATTGCAGTTTTCTCCAATTTCTGCACCTGTCATAATATGACTGAAGTGCCAGATCTTAGTTCCTTTTCCGATTTTACAACCTGCATCAATTACAGCTGTTTCGTGGGCAAAAAAATCCCTTTCCATATTTATTATTTTTCGAAGAATTTTAAAACATTAAGTGCAATATAGTCAAGCTGCTCCTGGTCCATGTCGGGATGAATCGGCAAAGACAGAACCTCCTTGCATAACTGTGATGTGACAGGAAAATCATTTTCATTATACTTAAGAAAACGATATGCATCCTGGATATGTAAAGGTCCGGGGTAATAGATCATTGAAGGGATCTTTGCAGATTCAAGAAATTTCTTCAGATCATCCCGTCTTCCGTTTTTTACTCTTATTGTGTACTGGTGAAAGATATGGGATGAATAACCTGCTCTTTCAGGAAGAATAATTGAGGAACATCCTGGAAATGCTTCATCATAAAAATCTGCAACCGCTTTTCTTGCAGAATTGAACTGATCGAGATATTTAAGCTTTACATTGAGAATAGCTGCCTGCAGTGTATCGAGCCGTGAATTGACTCCGATATCGTCATAATGATATTTTATCTTCATGCCGTGGTTCGCAATGCTTCTGAGCTTTTTTGCAAGTTCATCGTCATTTGTAAACATGGCACCTCCATCGCCGTAACAGGCAAGATTTTTTGAAGGGAAAAATGAAGTTGTGCCAATGGTCCCAATTGTTCCGGCTTTCTTTTTTGTTCCGTCTGAAAATATAAAATCTGTACCTGTAGCCTGGGCAGCATCTTCTACGACAAAAATGTCATTCTCTCTTGCAAGCTTCATAACAGATTCCATATCAGCACATTGGCCGAAGAGATGAACCGGTACTATAGCTTTTGTCCGGGAAGTAATAGCTCTTTTTATTGCATCGACCGATATATTATAGGTATCCGGATCCGGATCGACGATAACCAGTTTCAAGCCAAGAAGAACAACAACTTCGACTGTTGCAATAAAGGTGAAGTTTGTTGTAATTACCTCATCGCCGGGTTTGAGCTTAAGTGCCATCATTGCAATCTGAAGGGCATCTGTACCATTAGCGCATGAGATAACATGTTTAACATCCAGATATTTCTGAAGAGCTTCTTCGAATTGTTTGATTTCAGGACCTTTAATAAATGCAGAGGAATTAAGCACAAATTTTATTGCTGCATCAATTTCGACACTCAGTTTCTCATACTGAGCTTTAAGGTCAACCATTTGAATATCTCTCATCTGATGCAAAATTCTTGGAATTACGAAGATAATATATTTTTCCATTTAACCCATCCCCCAACCCCTTCCCTTAAGTCTAAGGGAAGGGGAGTAATTAACTGACCATTAAATTTTTAAGTCCCTTCCCTTAGACTTAAAGGAAGGGATTTAGGGAAGGGTTGAACCAAGAAAAAAGATAAATAAAAGGAAAATAAGACCATAGATGAATTGAACTTCATTAATTATTTTAAATATCTTACAAAGTTTTTCTTATTTTTGTATTGAAAGTTAAATCAAAATGGATATTACAGCTTTCATACGGGAATTACTATTCAATCACGATTGCGTTATTTTGCCGGGGTTTGGAGGCTTCATCGGGAATTATACACCTGCGCGTATTGATAAAACTACGTCAACTTTTTATCCGCCTGTAAAACAAATATCCTTCAACAGGAACCTTAATCATAATGACGGTCTGCTGGTTGGCAGACTCTCGGAACATTCGAAAGTGAACTATGGCGATGCAAGAAACATCGTGGAGGAATTTGTTGCCGGATTGCGTAAGAAGCTTGAAAGAGGCGAAAAGGTTGTTTTTGACAATATAGGCAGTTTTATAAGTAACCAGGAAGGAAGTATTCAATTTGAACCTGACCGGAATGTAAATTATCATCTCGATTCTTACGGACTGGAATCGTTCCAGTTTTCACCTCTTGAGGTTTATGATGTAAGAAAACGCATTGTAAGACATATTGACAAAGACAGTGTTAAGCGCACTTCGATGAGAAAAGTGCTCTGGGGCGCAGCTGTAATTATTCCGCTTCTTGCTTTGATGGTAATTGTTCCTTTCAAGTTCAAGAAAGACATTTTTAAATCAAAAATTGAAGCAACAACATTGAATCCTCTTGCAACAGCTGAATTTGAAAACAATAAAAAAGCTGTAGATGAAAATGTTACCGCAGAACCTGCCATAACAGAAAAAAATATTGTACAACAAGCTGCTCCGGAAGCTGTTTCACCTGTAACTGAGAATAATTATTGTCTTATTATTGGCAGTTTTAAATTAAAAAATAATGCTGAAGCCCAGGCTAATATTTTAAAAGATGAAGGCTTCACACCAGAGATAATAAGTGCTCCCAATGGTTTTTACAGGGTAAGTGCTCTGAGATGCCAGGACATGAACTCTGCTCTGCTTAAGAAAAACAGTATGGGGAAAAGATTCCCGGGAGTCTGGGTAAAGAAAATTTGACCTCTCCCCAAACC
>JAPLEC010000452.1 GCA_026391515.1 Bacteroidia bacterium
AAACTGTTGATCCGCTACCGGTCATCGAACTGAAAACAGCACCTGATTTGTATAAAGCTTTTTTAATATCACTTATCAGTGGATAAACTTTAAAGGCAAAATCTTCAAAATCATTTTTAATCAGTTTTTTCCATCTTGAAATGTCATAGCTGATTATTTGCTGAAGACTTTTTTCAGGTGAGCCAGGATGACTGTTAAAATAAGCCTCTCGGGTATTTATGTATATTCCCGGATTAATCAGAATAATATGATAGCCTTCCAGCACCGGTTTTACAGGACTTAAAATTTCACCACGTCCGACAGCAAGTGAAGGGACAGGGTCAATGAAAAACGGACAATCGCTGCCAAGCTCCAGGGCATAAGTCTTTAATCCTGAATCACTTATTGAAAGTTTAAAACGTTTATTGATTGACCTGAGCATACAGGCTGCATCAGCTGATCCACCGCCAAGTCCTGCCCCTACAGGTATCACTTTATGCAAATGTATTTTTAGAAAAGGAAGCGGAAAAAATTCACGTAGTTTTTTTACGGCTCTTATCACAAGGTTTCTTTCAAAACGGATTCCGGGATTAATACCTGTCACAGTAAGTTCATCTTCATTCTTTAAACCTGAAGGAACAACAAACTCAAGAGCATCTGCCAAACCAACAGGATAAAAAATAGTTTCAATATCATGAAAGCCATCAGAACGCTTACCTGTAATCCTTAATCCAAGGTTAATCTTAGCTTTTGGGAATGAGATCATCTTCCTGTATTTGACGTAAAAATACCATTAGGTTTTGAATTTGTTGTTAATGATATGCATTTTCGCTTTTCAACAAGTTTTAAACATCATTTGTTTGTAATAAAACATTATATCTGCGAGGTATAAGCGCTGTTATTTATACCTTTGAAACTATCGAAAAAATTCTTTTCATTATCTATTAATTATCTATAAATCAATAACATAATATAAATGGCAAAACAGACAAAACCAGGCAGACCTGCTGTTACTATATTACCTGATTTTGGTAAAGTGCCACCACAGGCATTGGACATGGAAGAGGCCGTTCTTGGTGCAATAATGCTTGAAAAAGAGGCTGTTATTACTATACTTGATATTCTTAAACCGGAAAGCTTTTATAAAGATTCACATAAAAAGATTTTCAAAGCAATCTATGACCTTTCATCGAGAGAATTTCCGGTTGACCTATATACAGTTACTGAAGAATTAAGAGCACATAATGAACTGGAGAGTGTTGGCGGACCTGTTTATCTTACACAGCTTACTTCAAAAGTTGTAAGCGCTGCCAATGTTGATTATCATGCAAGGATTGTCGCACAGAAATATATACAGCGTGAACTTATCAGGGTATCAACCGAAATTCAGGCAAGATCATTCGACGATAGCTGGGATGTAACAGAATTACTGGATTTCTCAGAGAACGAACTATTCCAGATTGCTGAAGGAAACATCAAGAGAGAAGTTTCTCCTATAAACATGGTTATTAAAGAAGCCATTAAGGAGATTGAAGAAGCAGGTAAGAGAGAAGACGCCCTTGTAGGAATTCCATCAGGTTTTACAAAACTTGACCGGCTTACATCAGGATGGCAGAAATCAGAACTCATTATTGTTGCAGCCCGGCCTTCAATGGGTAAAACTGCTCTTGCACTCTCAATGGCCAGGAACATGGCAATCGACCATGGGAAAAAAGTTGCGATTTTCTCGTGTGAAATGTCATCCATTCAGCTTGCTAACCGGATGATAATTGCAGAAACTGATATACCCGGTGATAAAATCAGAAACGGACGGCTTTCAGAAGATGAATGGAAACAGCTGGATACAAGAATAAAGAAGCTGGTTCAGGCTCCAATATTTGTTGACGACACTCCTGCAATATCGATCTTTGAGCTCAGGGCAAAATGCCGGCGTCTGATGGCTCAGCATAAGCTCGATATCGTAATCCTCGATTATCTTCAGCTGATGTCAGGGCCAGAGAATGCAGGAAGCCGTGAACAGGAAGTAAGTAATATTTCACGATCGCTTAAGAGTATTGCCAAAGAGCTTAATGTACCTATTATTGCACTCTCACAACTTAACAGATCGGTTGAAATGAGAGGAGGCACCAAGCGTCCTCTGCTTTCAGACCTTCGTGAATCAGGTGCAATTGAACAGGATGCTGATATGGTAGTCTTTATTCACCGCCAGGAAAAATTCGGAATAGTAACATTTGAGGATGGTTCATCAACAAAAGGCATTGCTGAAATAATCCTTGCAAAAAACCGTAATGGCCCCGTCGACGACATCAAACTGAGATTCCGTGAAGAGAAAGCCCAGTTTGTAGATATTGATGAGTTCGATATTGATAATGTCCCGGGAACCAATGTAATTCAAAACATTACGTTTGGATCAAAAATGAATCATGATGACCTCAGGAACCTTGGAGGAGGATTCGATAACGAAATGGATTCACATGATGAACCTCCGTTTGCTTAACCTAATTTAAGGACAACCCTGATACCGACACTTTTATATTTCAGGTCTTCAAATCCGACATAGACTCCCAGTTCACCGAAAAGAAAAATTTCGGTAATGCTGTAGCCTATCTCGTAATAATTATTGTGAAACTTTGATCCCAGATATGAAAGACTGAGATTTTCCCGCATAAGGGTTTTGCTCAGACCGGGCAGATATTTTAACAGCAGATAAGGGGTTGTATATTTGATGTGTGCTTCTCCAAAAAATTCCGGAGTGCTGAGTGAATAATACGCAGGCAGTCTGAAAGCATCCTGGTAATCATCAAGAAGAATCGGAATCGGTTGTGAATTAAAGTGAAAGAAATCATAATAGGAGAGAGAGTTTTTATTTATTAATCCGCCGGCACGTACTCTCCATCTGAACTCGGTAAATGCACCGATATTGTGCATTTTTGAAACCTCGAACCTGATCATATCGAAGTGTTTATTTCCCTCGACCGAATCAGGAAACTCATTTAAACCATGTCGCCATGATAAAGTAAATGTTGGCCAGTCGGAACCCCTGTTTACTTTAGTCCCACTATAAATACGATACCTCTGCCTCGGAGTATATGTAACATTTGTTACAAATTGAAAGTGTTTTTGATTGTGCAACGCATATATCGGATTCGATGTGGAATCAAGGTAGCTGTTGTCAGGAATATTATCAGAATACTTTCTTGATGAATTTATAATAGCGAAATTAGTACTGTTTTCCAATACTCTTCTGTCATCGTAACCGGCTGATATTTCAAGATTTAGACCATTGGTTATTTCAGTTCTGTAACCAAATGTAAGGTATCTGGATTCATACAGTTTAAGATAATTCTTTTTGAAAAACAGCGAGGAGATTGAGTTTAACAACGGATTAATTGAACCGCCATTTGATATATCTCTGCTTGTGGTTCCTGCATTGACGAACAGCTGCATCTGTTTCATCTTATTGAAGCTGTAAGTTGTTGTAAGCCTCAACATCGGTTTCTGACGGCTGAAAGCCCATTTTGCATTAGGAGCAAAGGTCAGGGTATTTTTTTTGTTCCAGGTTTTTGATACCCGGAAATCAAGACCATAGACAAAACCATCTACAGGGTTAAAACTGATATTTCTCTGATCAACTAAACCTCCAAAATTAAAATAGAAACCAGTGGTATCTGACCAGGTATGTCCGAATGCAATTTCATTGAGAGTCCTTGCAAATTTACTTTTCTCCTTTTTCCCACCCTTTGGCACAGTATCGGTTTTACTTTTTATTAAAGAAATTTCCTGTTTAACGCTGTCACGCAGCCTGATACTGTTCATTTCGACATCCAACAATGGAATAGGTCTTACTTCTGCCCAGTAAGTGCTGTCTTTTTTATTTGCATCTTTCTCAATTGTGGAAGTATGAGTATCCTTTATCTCAAGGCTTTTACGAACACTATCAGGCATGCTGTTCTTGGATTCTTTATCCATAAGCTTTGACAGTTTTAGCATATCCCTGTTATCGAGTTCATTTTTTTTAAGGATCTCTTCAATTTTCTTCTGATTTTTTGAAGCAGATATTTCCTGATCAGCCTGTGGTTGTTTCTTCATAGCGTAATAATCGCTGGTGACAGACTCTGGCTTATGCAGAGTTGTATTAGGTTTAACCTCCAGATATTTAACTGAGCTTCCATATCCTGCATCAGCCTTTATGCCCATAATACCGACATTCATCACAAACTTATGACTTATAGGCATCCAGATATCGTCCTGAACAGGAATATACAATTGCTGAACACTGATTTTTCCTGCCATATTTTCATTTGTAAGGTCAACACTCTGCAGGCACCAGAGATCTTCAATTATATATATTGTACCTTCAAAAAGCTGCTGACTTTTCATTTTCGGTGTGACCTGTATCTTATTAATAATGTTGTTTCCCTGCGGTGTAGCTCCCTGGTATTTGAAGTTGTAATAAGAAAAAGCTTGTGGAGAAAGCGGAGATATTGCAATATCAGCAATTATCGGCTGATAAAAGCTGGCCTCGATTATACTCATCGGAGATATATTTTCTTCTGTTCCGGGGAATGTGCTGTTTACAGAGATTACTTTCTGTACATATTTATCAGGAGCTGTAAATTCAATTTCATTGAATGATTCCATAAGAAAAACATCGCCTTCCTTTATTTTAATTGGATTGCCACCATATTCCGGCTCCTTTTTGGTCTCCCTTTCAATAACTTTCTGGATGACTTTGGGGATCTTATTTATAACCAGATTGCCTTTAAGATAAACCTCTGCTTTATAATAGTTTACGTTATTGAGATAATATGGTGCCATTCCGATAGCCTTCCTCATAATACCGTAAGCAGGATCCTCACCGGTAGCTGTTATCCTTACCTCAGGAATTTGATAGTACTGGAAAGGAAGGACTACATTTTTAACTATAATCTGATCGGAAATTGTGACATTATAAAAGACAGGAGAATAACCCAGGCTCTGATAAGTGACAAGATACTTGCCTGCATGGAGCTTAATTTCATAATCTCCTTTTGTGTTTGCTGTTGTCCCCTGTTTAAGCTCCTGGATATATACGGTTGCATATTGGATAGCCTGCCCTGATTCATTGGTTATCTTTCCCTTAAGAACCTGAGAGTATGATATTGGATATATCAGAAGACAGAATAGAAACAAAAATAAAATTCGTTTCATTAGCATTTAAATGCACGTGTTAAAAATTAAATGATTTTTAAATGATCTAAACCCCCATCCCAGCCTTCCCCCACGGGGGAAGGAGCTCCAGTCTTTCCCCCCTGGGGGAAACGGAAAAGGGGGTATTATACTCAAAAAATAAATATATATATCATACCTTAAATATGTCATTTAATTTATAGTCTTTAATACTTACTTTTCCCTGCTACAACAATTACTATTTCACCCTTTGGTGGTTTATTCTTATAATGATCTGACAGATAAGATAATGTGCCCCTGACATTCTCTTCAAAAATTTTGCTCAGCTCTCTTGAAACACATGCATTCCGTTCCGGCCCGAAATGTCCTGCCATTTCATCAAGTGTTCTGATAAGGCGAAATGGTGACTCATAGAAAACCATCGTCCTGGTCTCCTGTTCCAGGGCAACCAGCCTTTTATTACGGCCTTTTTTAGGAGGAAGGAATCCTTCAAAGCAGAATCTTTCGGACGGCAAACCTGAATTAACCAGTGCAGGTATCAGAGCTGTAGGTCCGGGAAGAGTCTCAACAGGAATGCCTTTTTCCAGACATGCTCTAACAATTAGAAATCCCGGGTCAGAAATACCCGGAGTGCCGGCATCTGTAATCAATGCGACACTCTTCCCTGATAAAATTTTTTCACATACAGCTTCAACCCTTCTGTGTTCATTAAACATGTGATGTGACTGAAGCTGCGATTTAATGTTGTAATGATTGAGCAGCTTTCCTGCCTGACGGGTATCTTCAGCAAGTATCAGATCGACGCTGCCGAGTATCTCAACAGCTCGATAGGTAATATCTCTGAGATTACCGATAGGAGTAGGGACGAGAAATAATTTACTCATCGCCCGGGAATTTGCGTTTAACGAGATCAAGAAGCTGCTTTGCAGCATCAGTCTCAATATTCTCGCCAGTATAACTCATAATAACCGCTTTTGCATCTGCAAAGGTTGCAGCTTCATCAAGCCTCTCGATTGCCTGACTATAAGATTCCGGATTGCCATTAAATAACTCCCTGATAAACAGAAATTTATCATTTACACCAATTGCATCTGACAGATTCGTAAGCAGTTTTGTCTTCAAAATATCTGCAATATCATCGTCATCCCTCATGCTTCCAAGCTTTTCATTTAAGCTGTCAGGAAGGTTGTTGAAAGTATCAGCAATAATTGTCGATTCAGCTGATTTTCTTACAGATGATCCAGTAATATCTTCTTTAGTAACAGGTGATGTGCGCCTTGAGACAGGCTTCTGATTATCAGGAATTTTTTTTGCCTGCATCTCTTTTTTCTGGGGAGGAAGAGTTTCCTGCCCTTGAATTCTTTCAGACGGAAAATAATTCTGGAAGTTTTTAAGAAGGGCAATGACTTCTCCGGCGCTTTTACACTTTGACTTTGCAAGCTCTATCTGAAGGGCAGGAACTCCGGGATAATTCTTTAAGTCGTCAATAATTTCCCGTGCTTCGTTGAGATCCTTAATAATTAAATCAACAGTTGCGTTGAAATCCATATCAATTAATGTAAATAAAACAAACCAATTTTCTTATTTTGCAAAAGTAAATAATATTCAAGAGTCATAACGGAATAAATTTACAAAATGGTACGCAATAACAGAGATTAATTACAAATGGATTTTCTTGAGAATTCAGTAAAAGAGATAGGCAAAAGGGGATCAATAGAAGTAATTACAGGTTCAATGTTCTCTGGTAAAACCGAAGAGCTGATTAGAAGGTTACGCAGAGCTCAGTTTGCAGGTTTGAAAGTTGAGATATTTAAACCTTCCATCGATAACCGCTATTCTGAAACCAGGGTCGTTTCACATGATGAAAATTCTATTGTCTCAACACCTGTCGATAATGCTTCAGCAATCTTATTGCTGGCCGGAGATGTAAAAGTTATCGGTATTGATGAAGCACAATTTTTTGACAATTCTATTGTAGACGTATGTAACAGGTTGGCTGATAATGGAATAAGAGTTGTAATTGCAGGTCTGGATATGGATTTCATGGGCAACCCATTTGGCCCGATGCCAGCTCTTCTTGCAATAGCTGAATATGTTACCAAGGTTCATGCTATCTGCATGCGATGCGGTAACCTGGCACAGTATTCATACAGAAAATCAGATGAAGCCCAGGTTGTTGTACTCGGCGAAAAAGACAAATATGAGCCCCTTTGCAGGAGCTGCTATAAAAAAGCGTTTGGAAAAGAATAAGAGGTTACTTAGTATACATTGAATAAAAAACAACATTGAAATTGACTATATCCGATATTGCAAAAATCGTAAATGGAAGTCTGTCAGGAAATCAAGATCTGGCAATATCTGATCTTGTTACCGACAGCCGTCAGCTGACCTTTCCGGAAGGGATGGCCTTTTTTGCAATCCGGGGAAAGAACCATGACGGTCATCATTTCATCGGCAATCTTTACCAGAAAGGAATCAGAGCATTTATTGTTGAGGCTCTGCCTGCTGATATGGCAAGGTACTCCGATGCTGCCTTTATCTTGACGAATAACACAATTTCTGCCCTTCAGCTTCTGGCAGCTTATAAAAGAGAGACTTTTAAATCACCGGTAATTGCTGTCACCGGCAGCGCCGGAAAGACAGTTGTTAAAGAATGGCTGGCCGATATCCTGGGACTCTCAGTGCCGGTAATAAGGAGTCCTAAAAGCTACAACTCTCAGGTCGGCGTTCCACTTTCAGTATGGAAGCTGGATGAAAAATATAAGCTTGGAATATTTGAAGCAGGTATCTCCTTACCCGGAGAAATGGAAAAATTACAGAAGGTCATTAATCCCGATATTGGTGTTATTACAAATATTGGTGACGCTCACAGTGAGAATTTTACTGATAATAAAACAAAAGCAAAGGAGAAACTTAAACTTTTTTTAAATACCTCTTTATTAATATATTGCAGCGATCAGGAACTTGTTAAAAAACTAATACAGGAAGATAAAAATCTTCGGTCAAAAAAGTTGATCGACTGGTCGTGTGAAAACAAAAGTGCTGCAATCTTTGTAAAAAAGAGTCTGCAACCCGGGAATCATACCCTGGTTAAAATGGATTACCTGGGCAAGACGAATGATTTCATAATACCTTTCACTGATCGTGCTTCAATTGAAAATGCGATTACTGTGATATCGGTTTGTCTTGCTTTGGAAACCGATCCGGAGATTGTCAGAAAAGGATTAGCCGGCCTTGTTTCTGTAGCAATGAGGATGGAGATGAAAACCGGGATAAACCATTGCCAGCTTATTGAGGATTATTATAACTCTGATCCCGGTTCACTGGGGATGGCTCTTGATTACCTCAGAGGTCAGAAAAACAGGAAAACAACACTTATTCTTTCCGATTTTGTGCAAAGCGGCCGGGACGAAAAAGAGCTTTACAGCGAGGTTGCAGATCTGATTAAGAAATCCGAAATTGACAAGTTTATTGGCATAGGTCCTGCTCTTACAAGAAACAGCATTTCATTTAATAAAAGCGCATCATTTTATTATTCCACCGAAGAATTCATAATGAAATTTAATGCGGCTGGGTTCAGAAATGAAATGATACTTCTTAAAGGTGCACGAAAGTACGAATTTGAAAAGATTGGCAAACTTCTTGAACTTCAGATACATCAGACTGTGCTGGAGATTAATCTTGATGCGATAGCACATAATCTGAATGAATTCCGCCGGCATCTTGATCCTAGTACCCGCATAATGGCAATGGTAAAAGCATTTGCTTATGGCGCCGGCCCTGCAGAAATTGCAGGATTACTTGAATATCACCGGGTCAGCTATCTGGGTGTTGCTTATGCCGATGAAGGAGTAGAGCTGAGAAATGCAGGTGTGACTTTGCCGGTAATGGTTATGAATCCTGACCCTTCATCATTCGATCTGATAATAAAGTACGATCTTGAACCTGAGATCTATAGTATTCAATCTTTGATGGAATTTTCGGATATTGCTTCAAAGCATGGGATTGTTCACTATCCGGTTCATATAAAAATTGACTCCGGGATGCACAGGCTTGGTTTTATGCCCGAAGATATCCCGGAGCTGGCAGCAAGAATAAAAACACTTGAATCCATCAGGGTAATTTCAGTTTTCTCACATCTTGCTGCAAGCGAAGATCCTGAATTTGATCAGTTCACTCACCACCAGGCAGAAGTTTTTCTAAATGCTGTTTCACTGATTAAGGAAGCAACGGGATACTCTTTCCTGAGGCATATCTGTAATTCAGCAGGGATAGTCCGTTTTCCTCAGTATCAGTTCGAAATGGTTCGACCCGGTATTGGTATGTATGGTGCCGGTGAATTTAATGGACTTAACCTGAAGCCGGCAGGTCGTTTCAAAACGAGGATATCACAGGTAAAAAAGATTCCGGGAAGAGAACCAGTTGGATATGGTTGTGCCGATATGTCTGATGAAGAGCGTGTTATTGGTATTCTTCCCGTTGGTTATGCAGATGGTCTTAATCGGAAGCTGGGCAACCGCAACGGCTCAATTCTGATAAATAATAAAAGAGTACCGATAATCGGTAACGTCTGTATGGATATGTGCATGGTCGATATAACCGGTCTGGATGCAAAGGTTGGTGATGAAGCAGAAATATTTGGTGAAAATATCCGGATCGATGAAATTGCTTCTAAATGCCAGACTATTCCGTATGAAATACTTACTTCAATACCAGGTAGGGTAAAAAGGGTTTTCTTCAGGGAATAAGATTTTAATACCGTGCGACAAGCGGCATTCTTCTGCCATCACCAAAAGATTTTGAAGAAATTCTGAGTACAGGCGGAGCCTGGTATCTCTTGAATTCGTTGTAATTTATTAACCTGATTACCTTCAGAACAATTTCATAATCAATACCTTCGCCGGTTATTCGCTCTGCCGGCTTTTGCAGCTCTATGTACTGATAAAGAATTGAGTCAAGAATCTTATATTCAGGAAGCGAATCAGTATCGAACTGACCCGGTTTTAACTCGGCTGAAGGCAGCTTGTTTACTGTGTTTTGAGGGATAATCTCCTTGTCCCTGTTAATATAATTTGCAAGCTTATAAATGTCTGTTTTATAGACATCTCCAAGGACAGATAACCCGCCAGCCATATCGCCGTAAAGTGTTCCGTAGCCAACAGCTGCTTCGCTCTTATTCGAGGTATTTAAAAGAATGGATCCGAACTTATTTGAGATTGCCATAAGCAGTGCAGCTCTGATTCTTGCCTGCAGGTTCTCCTCTGTAATGTCCTTTTCCTTTCCCTGGAACAATGGTACGAGATCTTCCTCAAAGGCACGGAAAGGTTTCTCTATGCTTAAAATATCATATTTTACATTCAGCCTTTCGGCAAGGGTAACTGCATCTTTAACTGAATGTTCTGACGAGTACCTTGAAGGCATTAACAGCGCTCGTGCATTTTCATTTCCCAGCGCTTCCACAGCAAGACACAGGCAAAGAGCAGAATCAATTCCTCCAGAAAGCCCAACAATGCAACTTTTAAATTTAGTCTTCGCAAAATAATCATGTATGCCTGTCACAAGGGCTTTGTGAATGAGTTTAACAGGCTCTTCTCTGACATCTCCGACAGCATTTTCCCCGGAAAAAATATCATCAACGGAGAATGTCTCAATTGCCTCAATGAAGAAAGGTAAGCGTCGCCATATTTCTCCTTTTTTATTAACTATCATTGATGCTCCGTCAAAAATCAGCTCGGTATTTGCTCCGGTCTGGTTTACAGATATTACCGGGATCTTATATTTCTTCGCTTTTGCTTTGAAAATGTTTGCCTTTGTTTCAGTTTTTGTATACGAAAAAGGTGATGCTGAGATATTTATGATGATATCCGGATTCAGCTTTATCAACTCCTCCATTGGAGAAACTGTATATAAACTCTTCTTCTCAAATTCGTTATCAAAAGGCTGTTCATCCCAGAGATCTTCACAAATGGTTATGGCAAGGTTCAACCCTTTGAAAGGAAAGGCAGAAAAGTTTTTTTCAGGTTCGAAATACCTGTACTCATCAAAAATATCATATGTGGGCAGAAGCGCTTTGTTTGTTGAATAAATAACTTTTCCTTCTGATAGTACAAGTGCCGAATTAAATAATTTTTTCCCTTCAGGGTTTTTATTTAATGTCGGAGAACCCACAATTGCAGTAATGCCTGTGCAATCCTTTGATATTTCATCCACTGTCAGGGAACATTTTTCTATAAAGTCAAGACGATCCAGCAGATCGAGAGGAGGATAACCGGGTATGCACAGCTCTGAGAAAATAATAATGTCGGCTTTTTCATGCTTTGCTTTTTTTATTGCATTGCAGATAAGCTCCTTGTTCCTGGCAAAGTTGCCAATATGATAATTCAGCTGTGCAACTGAGATTTTCATAAATAAAAATTAAAAGTTGACTCCCAGCCTGAATGACAATAATCTGTGAGAAATCTTATCATTCGGCTGGCCTTTTTTATCTGTAGTTATATCAAGAAAATTATTCTCAAAGTTAAGGCCAACAACAATAGCAGTATTTCCCCCCACAGCGTATTCCATGCCTATCAGTGCGTGGTACCCAAGGTTGAACAGGTTTATTTCTGACGTGGCCTTTTCATTTTTATCACCTATTTTCACTTTACCCCCGACAACAACTTTCGGATCTAAACCAAGATCAGTAAAAAATGTAAGATAACCGATCTGGTTTGTTTGCAGCTTCAATCCAAATGGGAGTGATAAATATTGAATCTTATAAATAACTGCCTCATTGGGTAGTAACTCGACAGTTGTATTGTTTAATTCCAAAGTAGTTGCAACTGTACCACTATTTACTAACCTTCCTCCGGCACTAATAATACTTATACCTGAAGAGAAAGCATAATTAGATGCGAAGTACCTGCAATAGGTGATTCCAAAATTAAATCCGGGTCTGGAACCCTTGTTGCTGACAGAATCATTATCAGAACCAAACCAGCTGATCAAAGGATCGACATGTACTCCGAAACCTATCTTTGGTTTAGGCTGGGCATGAGATATATTTGAAAGGGAAACCAGAAAAATAAGAATTGTGATTTTATGTACTTTTGTCCTGATGTACTGTAAATATTTCATTTATAACTGTTATTAATTTAACTTCTAATTCCCATGCGAAAATAACAAATAATAAGAAAAGTTATTGTGCTGTTTAAAAGAGTTGTCATAATGACGAAAAGTATTTATTTTAGGAAAACCGAAAATTTGGTATTATGAGGATCCGTTTTTGCATTATAATCTTTCTGGTTTTATTAATGCCCTGGCAATTGTCATGCAAAAGAAATCGTTACAGAATCGATACATCCTCGGTAGCAGTCAAGATTGAAATAAAGAGGCTTGAAAAGGATCTTTTTTCTCTTGACCCTGAAAAAATACCGGCCAGTTTACCTGCTCTTAAAGAAAAATATGGTGATTTTCTTCAGTTATTCAGTTACGTTATAAATACGGGAAATGTCAATGATTCGTCATTCAGCGATTTCCTGGTAAGGTTTTGCACCGATAAACTTAATAACGAAGTTTATTCTTCTGTAATTCAGCATTATCCTGATATTGAATTAGTTAAGAAGGGGATAGAAGATGCTTTCTCTCATTATCTCTGTTATTTTCCGGGGGGGAAAATACCAGCTGTTTTTACCTGCATTACCGGTTTCAACAACAGCATTATAGTAGGAGATTCTGCACTTGGTGTCAGTCTTGACAAATACCTTGGTAAGGATTGCAAATATTATCCTCGTCTTAAAATTTATAAATATATAGCTGCACGGATGAATTCGTGGAATATTGTGCCTGATTGTATATTTGGATGGGGTTCAACAGAATGGAATTTTGATGAGATGAATTATTCTGCTGACAATGTTCTTGCAGAAATAATTCATGAGGGTAAGCTGAAATATTTTGAAAAATGTATGCTTCCGGAAATAGCCGACACGCTTCTTTTTGAATTTACTTCAGACCAGATGACATTCTGCAGGAATAATGAAGGTCAGATGTGGGAATATCTGATAGAGCATAACATTCTCTTCAGCACCGATCAGTTCATTATCAGGAAGCTGGAAGGTGAAGCACCCTTTACGAGCTATTTTACAAATGAATCACCTGGCAGGGCTTCTGTGTGGTTAGGTTTCAGAATAGTGGAATCGTACATGGTGAAGAACAAAGGGATCAGCCTTAATGATCTCATGAAGAATACTGATATTCAGGGCATTCTTGAGAAAGCGAGATATAGTCCTTAATAAAAAACGTAGAGACGCAATGCACTGCGTCTCTACGTTAGGATTAAAAAGATTGCGAACTACTCAGGATGAATTGCCTCAACCGGGCATACATCAGCACATGCACCACAATCGGTGCAGATATCCGGATTAATTTTGTAGATGTCGCCTTCAGATATAGCTTCAACAGGACACTCATCAATACAGGTTCCGCATGCAGTGCAATCTTCGTTAATTTTGTAAGCCATTTCTATGATTTTTAGTTAAATAAATTACAATAATCGCACAAATTTATCCAAAATTTCTAAATTAAAAAATTCCAGATACATTATACAATAACCATGCCTCATGTGTTTATTTGAGATTCCTCATTTCACCGCCTTTCGGCGGTTCCATTCGGAATGACAGTCGCACTTAAATACAGGGGGAAAGAGGAGGCAGCACGCATTGGCGTGCTGCCTCCTCTTTCCCTTTCTACTCCCTGGAAACACTGTCAATTCCGAGCGATAGCGAGGAATCGTTGTCTGGATGGTAAATTATATTTGTTCAAAAATCGAGACTGAATGATAAGTAGAACATTTTAGGCATCAAATAGTTATCTTCTATACCCCATGCCCAGTCAGCTCTGATGAAATATCCCAGCAATTGCATTCTAGCTCCGAAACCAAACCCGGCAACCACTGGTTCATGGTTCGTATCGAGGGTTACTTTTACAGGGCCATTGGTAATTGTTTCGCTATCGTAATAGTTTTTACCCGACCATGGCGAAGTACCCGTCCAGGCTGTGCCAATATCTCCAAATCCGACAACCTGTAAGCTGTTAAGAAAATTTGAACGAAGAGGATGGCCTGCCAGATATCTAATTACTGGCCATCTTATTTCGCTGTTTATAAGGGCAAAATTGTTTCCATTCCTGACATTCTGACTGAAACCTCTGAGATTGGTGGCAAGAGCCTGGAAGCCATAGTTCATATCAGGATCAACAGGAATTGAATAGTCGAACATCGGATATTTGGTAAAGAAATATCCCATCCAGTTGTCAACGCCACCGAGGTAATATATAAGCTTGGTGGGGCCAAAAGATGTACTGGCTGCGAACCGGTTAGCCCAGATAAGCTCCCGATGTATTTTTGTGTACTTTCTGAAATCAGCACCAACGACAAACATGCCCGATTTCCTGGCAGTCAGTTCTTTATAATATTCTCCAAAGATTTTAAATCTTGTACCGTAATAGATATTTACGCATCTTCTGCGTGTATTATCAAAGATAATCTCACCTTTCAGGCTGGCCCAATGCTGTGAAAAGGCTTTGCTGTTAAGAGTGACCATATCAGTAGACAGATAAACATGCCTGTCGTACCTGTACGATAGTGTTCCCTTGAGGGCTAGAACCGGAGTAATAGGCTTAGCATAGGAAAGGTAGATATTATGAGTATGTGTTTTGAAAAGAGTAGTATCATTTGAACTGAAAAATGCCATCCTGTGGAAGATAAGCTGTTTATCGAATTTCCCTTTGAGATTCTCAACGCTTATCAGATATTCATTACTGTCGAAATTACCGGAGAGTCTTATGCCTCCGGTTATTCTATAGTCCTCAAAAAGATCAAGCACTCCGAACCGTACAAGTCCATTTATTCCTGGATTATAATATGGTGCCCCGGAACTATAAACCTGATATGAATTATTAAGGAAGCTGAAATCAATCTGATCTACAATGTAGCTGTTATAAAATGAAGTCTGATAGATTCTTTGTAATGGAAGTTGAAGCTCTCCGGTATCCAGGTCGATATCCATGTAGTCCTTTCTCCACAATTGCTCATAGTAGTTTTGTTTTTCTTTTTCAAAAATATAATGGTTGATATCAATTGGTTCATTCTTAATATAATACTCGTATAACGGTTTTGTCAGTGTATCTCTTCTTCTCCTATCTTCCGCAATAAGCCATTGCCTGAGTTGCTCAACACTATCTGCTTTATGCAGCATTCTTGTTTCATCCTTCCTGAAATTACTTATGACAATTTCATTTTCCGGTACCTGTTTCAAATTACTCAGGAGACCCTTCCTCAGGAGATACCGGCTTTTGCTGTAAAGAATCTCACCATATGTGTCAGATCCATTTACAGCAGACTGATCAATAATGTTGCGATCATAATTGGTAACAGGTATTGAATTTAAATAATACCTGTAGTGGGTTGTGGTGTCAATATAACTTATCGTACTGTCGAATCTTGCTGTAAATCTGTTCAATACGCCATTTGCATTGCCTACATAGGCAAATTTATTACGGCCAATTTCACCTGATAAAAGTTTGTCATTGTATTTCCCTTCTGAAAGCCTTGTGAGAAGGTTACCTTTTTTGGAGATGTTGTATATAAACAAATCGTAATTCAAACCGACCTTTTCGAAAGGACTGCCAGTATTTGTAAGAGTGTCCGACAGCCTGTTTGATGAAAAGAGGATTTCGTCAGGTGATTCTTTAAGGAAAGAAGGATTCATATCATCTGCAACATCTCTTGTGATTTGTTCATTGGTCCCTGAAGCTATTGTGTGTATATAAATATCAGTTATACCATCTTTCACGGCAGAAAAAATCAGTCTCGATCCTTCAGGTGCAAATGAGAAGTCAAGGATTTTATCAAAATAAAGCAGGTTTCTTTTTTCAGTCGATTTATCATTGACCCTGTAGAAGCACATCACAAGTCCGGCTTTTTCCTCGTTTATAAAAGTGAGTATTTTACTGCTCGGATGCCAGGCAAGTACAGGATAAGTCTCATCACTTTTTTGAGGAAGCCTTGGTTCTGCCCGGAAAATAATTCTCTGTTTGCCGGTTACCTGATTGTACAGCCATATTCTCTTCCTTCCCCAGTCGTTAGTAATATATGCAATATACTGACCATCAGGACTAACTCTTACTTTCTGATAAATCTGTTCCTTTTTCGATTTATGTACTAAGTTTTCATCATAGCCTGGAAGATTTCGATCACCCGAATGTTCATTTTTATAAAATTCCTGCCATTCTTTAAGAAGATCCTTAATATTTTTCCCGATGACATACAAAAAACCATTATCGATGTTCTTATAAACCTTTGTAAGATATATTATATTGGGAATCAGGGCATCTCCATATTTCTTACCAATGAATCGCCAGAACGACTGACCTGCGAGGATTGCATCATCACCTTCCAGATGGCTTATTTTTTTAAATTTACCTGACATAATCCCATCTTTTACCTCGTTCTCCGTACCGTAGTCCCATCCTGAAGAGACATAATTTACAAGGCCTTTTAAATACCAGTCCGGCATGTTTATTACTGAAGAGCTTGATACTCTGTCACGAACATCCGCATTATATAGAATCTCATTGATAAGCACTTCAGTAATTGAGGCTGCTACCTGATGATTATAAGATTCATGATCTCCATCATAGTACAGCATCACTTTGTTTTTTATTATCCTGCTGAAGCCACCTGTATTGTAATTTTCTTCGTCAGAGGTAACAAGTCCGATATTGGACTGTTTATATTCAGCATTCTTATTATAAATAATGAAGATCAGCCTCTTTTCAAGGGTGTAATCGAAGAAACCCTCGATTTCCTGAAGCTTTTTAGTTGCATAATCTGCTGTATATATTGCCAGATCGCGGCCATATTCATTGAAGTAACAATCGAAATCATCAAACCTGTAGTATGTCCAGTAATAATCGAAGTACTGCACCCTGTTTTTGCCAAAGGTCATCTGATGACCGTTATAAAATTGGCCACTTGCATTTGGGTAAAAAGTACAAGCCAATAATAAGCTGATTATCAGCTTATTAATACTTCCGATTTTTCGGTTCTTCATGAAATCAGCCGGATTTTTATTAATTAAATTTTGTTCCATTTACCCGGTCTTCGCAACAAAACTAATGATATTATGTTTTATAATATCCAAAAAGGTTAAACTTTATTATTTTTGCTCAATTTTAAATTTTTTTTCTGGTCTGATTTTTGTACAATGCCATGCAACCATTTCCCGACCGGAGTTGTTAATATAAAAAACCGGATTTGAACGGGATTTATTATATTTAACAGATAATATTTATAAAAATATGAAAAGATTATTTCTGCTTTGTTCGATTTTAGCAATCGGCGCATTGACATTTGCACAACCGATAATGAAGCTTTCAGCATCTGATCATGATTTCGGAACCTTCAAGGAAGAGGCCGGCAAACAAACCTTCGATTTTATTGTAACGAATGCTGGAAACGCTCCTCTGGTTATACAGAATATTGTTGCATCCTGCGGATGTACTACTCCGGAATGGACAAAAGGACCTATACCAGCTGGTGGAACAGGAAAAATAACAGCGATTTATGATCCTAAAGATCGTCCCGGGCAATTCAACAAAACACTCTCTGTCTATACAAACTCAAAACCTGAAATTATTGTTCTGACAATAAAGGGAGAAGTAATCGCCCATGAAAAATCCATTGAAGAATTATTTACTTTCCCTGTCGACTCAATAAGATTTGAGAGCAATCATTTTGCTTTTACCAACGTCAAGAAGACTGAAAAGAAAATAAGGGTTATGCAGGTTGTTAATCCATCCAAAAAGCCGGTAAAAATTGAATTTGATCAGCTTCCTCCGCATCTTACTCTGAAGGCAAATCCGGAAACCCTGGAACCAGGGCATAAAGGAATTATAGAAGGGACATACGATGCCACAAAGAACAGTCAATGGGGAAATGTTTATGATATGGTTAAGATCAAGCTTAACGGTGTTGTTCTGGAGACCATTTACTATTATGTTTCAGCAAATCTTGTGGAAGATTTCTCATCATTAACAAAGGAAGATCTGGAAAAAGCTCCTAAATTTCAAATTGCTAATAAATCAGTTGATCTTGGGAAAATCAAGGGATCGACTGCAAATGATGTTGAGTTCAAATTCACAAATGCCGGGAAAAGAGATCTGATGATACGAAATGTGAGAGCTCAGTGCGGTTGCACAGCTGTTCAGCAAAGTCCTCAGGGTGTTGGCATTAAACCTGGTGAATCGAGTTCAATTAAAGCAGTTTTCAACTCCGGAAGTTATAAAGGGAAACAAATAAAGACTATTTATGTTTATACAAATGATCCGATGAACTCCGAAGTAGTTCTTATGATTAATGCTGATGTTGAACAGCCTGAAGCAGCTCAACCACCAGCACATTAATAAGAGACAGATACTTTAAAAAGGGTGCCGGAAAGTTATCTGGCACCCTTTTATTATTTTTACATCAGGATATTTTAAAATATGGCAGAAAGAAATAAATACAAAAGCGCAGTAAATATTCAAAAGGGTATTTATCATCCCCCAAGTGTAAATCCTGATGTTTTCAATGGAAAAGGAAGAATAAAAAAGAAGAAATACTCGGTTGATGAATATGTATCAGGCATTCTGGCCGGAAACAGGACCATTCTAAGTCAGGCTATCACTCTTACAGAGAGCTTATTACCAAAGCATTATGATGCTATTCAATCAATAATCGAAAAGTGTCTTCCATATAGTGCAAAATCAATAAGAATTGGAATTACCGGAGTGCCTGGAGTTGGGAAAAGCACTTTTGTTGAATCTTTCGGATTATATATCACGGACAAAGGAAGAAAACTTGCAGTGCTGGCAATTGATCCCAGCAGCGGGCAGACAAAAGGGAGCATTCTTGGTGATAAAACGAGAATGGAAAAGCTGAGCATTCATCCGCAGGCTTTTATCAGGCCTTCACCTGCTGCAGGGGCACTGATTACAAAAGCCGATGGTACAAATAAGGTTGCTGCCGAAAGTGCACGGGTATTATATCAAAATGCTCTTGGCTTGTTCCCTGCACCTCCTTCGGGATGGAAGCCTGAAGTAGTTACGTGCTCAACCTTCGAGAATACCGGAATTTCTGAACTTTGGAATAAAATCATCCATTATAATTCATTTACCAGACAGAATGGTTATTTTGAAAAACGGAGGAAACAACAGGCAGTCATCAGAATGAATGATGCTATACTTGATTATCTTAACTCTTCATTTTATAATAACCCGGGAGTAAAATCAATGATGCCACGGCTTGAACAGCAATTATTTGAAGAGAAAATCACTTCATATAAAGCAGCAATACAATTAATTGATAAATACCTCAAAAAGTAATGGTTATTTACAATTATTAATATCTTTGGCCGAATTTTTTAAATTGGAATCTGATAATTTATTTAAATAATAAATATGAAAAGGATCATCTATCTGTTTGTTTCAGTGGCACTTATGGTTGCCTGCACGTCAGAACCTCACTTTGTTGTAAAAGGAAATATCGAAGGTTCCGACAGTGTTACATTCATGCTTCTAAGCAGAGAATCCGGGAAAATTGTTTCACTCGACTCTGCCATTTCTGATAAAGGTATTTTTAAAATGAGCGGAACTATTGAATACCCGTATATGGTATTTCTCATTGCCAGTAATACCATGAACAGGGCGCAGTTTTTCCTGGAAAATTCTGAAATCACTATTACCGGTAAGCTTGACTCGCTTTCTGACGCAAAGATATCAGGTTCAAAGACACAGGATGAATACCAGAGTCTTATTGACGCCAAAAAAACGCTGGGGAATAAGTTTATGAGCATTATGGATGAATTTCAGGTCGCAAGGCAGGAAAATAATTCAGAAAAAGTCGCCCAGCTTCAAAAAGAGCTTATTGATCTTGAAAATGAAATTAATCAGATAGATAAGGATTTTGTGAAAAATAATCCTTCTTCGTATGTAACCCCATCAATTCTAGCGAGCATGAGCTTAGGCATGGAGGCTAACGAGATAGAAGCAGCTATCAATGCATTGGATATCAGCGTTGCAAAAGTACCAGTAATTCAAGAACTTAAAACGAAGGCTTCTGCAATGAAAGCCGTTTCTGTTGGCCAGAAAGCTCCAGATTTTACATCAAATGACGTTAATGGCAATCCCGTTTCTCTTTCTTCAAAAATCGGAACAAAACTTCTTCTTGTCGATTTCTGGGCTGCATGGTGCGGTCCCTGCCGGGGTGAGAATCCCAATGTTGTAAAGGTTTATAACGAATTCCATAAAAAGGGATTTGATGTTTTTGGAGTATCTCTCGACAGGGAAAAAGAAGAGTGGGTTAAAGCCATTGCTGATGATAAGCTTACTTGGACTCATGTTTCCGACCTTCAGTACTGGAACAGTGCAGCTGCAAAACTTTATGCCGTAAATTTAATACCTGCCAATTTCCTCCTCGACGAAACCGGAACTATTATTGCCAGGAACCTGAGAGGCGATGATCTCTTTAATAAAATTAACGAGGTTCTTGGGAAGAAGTAAGTCCGTATAGTCTATAAAGTTCATAAAGTCTAAAGTTCATAAAGTCATAATATTAGATGACTTTAAGGACTTTAGACTTTAAGGACTTTAGACTGTACTAATTTCTTCCATTATAAACCCGGTCCCCCTCACTGTACGGATATCGATATTTTTATCTTCCGAGATATATTTTCGCAGACGGCTGATAAACACATCCATGCTTCTTCCGAGAAAATAGTCGTCTTCACCCCAGATTTCGTTGAGGATATCTTCTCTTGCAAGAACTTTATTCTTATTGATAATGAAGTACTTAAGTAACTGAGCTTCCTTCAGAGTAAGCTTTTCCTTTGTGTTCCCACAAATAAGTTCAAGCGAATTGAACTTAAGCACTGTCGATGAAATCTTAAATTCATCATTTGCCGAAGAATAACTGCGTTTTAGAATATTATTTATGCGAAGTATAAGTACTTCAGGGTCAAAAGGTTTTGTTATGTAATCATCGGCCCCGATTTTCAATCCCCTGACAATATCTTCCTTAAGACTTTTTGCGGTCAGATAAATAAGAGGAACATCCGGTTGTGCCTCTTTTATTTTTTCGCCAAGTGTGAAGCCATCCATTTCAGGCATCATTACATCAAGGACGCAAATATCAGGCTTCTCCTGACTGAATAATTCCCATGCCTCCTTGCCATCGCGTGCCAGGGTTACGTCAAAACCACTGATGGTGACATATTGAGATAGGATATTTCCGAAATCCCTGTCGTCTTCTGCTAATAAAACTTTCATAGCCTAAGATAATTATTTAAAAAGGTATTGTTACTGTAAAGATACTACCTTTTCCCGGTTTACTGCTTACAGTCACATCTCCACCATGAGCAACTGCAATTTTTTTAACGTAGTATAATCCAAGTCCCAATCCTTTGTATTTGTGAATGTTACCGGTAGTGGCCCGATAAAACTTATCAAAGACATGCTTTTGGTCAGTCTTGCTAATCCCGATGCCGTTATCAGCGACTTTTATGCAGATCTTTTGATCGTCAACAATTCCTTCTACATTTATAACAGGCTCTTTCTCAGAATATTTCACGGCATTTGAAAGAAGATTATTGATCATGGTTGTAAAATAAACCAGGTCAATATCGGCTTTGGCTCCGTTAAAAAGATATTTCTGGTTCAGCTCGGCGCAATTACCGCACCCTGTTTTAAAGCTGTCAACAATATCACTCATCACTTCCTCAATATCGATTTTTTTCCTGTAGAGCTGGAACTGGGTTCTTTCCCACATGCTTATTTCCAGGATCATGTTGATAAGCTGATTAAGATGAACGCTCTGCTTGCCGATCAATTTTGCCGTTTCAAGGATCTTTGACTCGTCAATTCTTATTTTCTCCATTTCAAGAGTCTTCCCGGCAACAGTTATTGTTGCCAGGGGAGTCTTGAGCTCATGGGTCATATTGTTTATAAAGTCGGTTTTGAGATTTGATAACCTCTTCTCTTCCATCAGGTTGCGATAAGTAATAAGAAAGAGGATTACGACAATAAGAATACTTAAAATGCTTAATCCCAGTGAAGCGGCTGTCTGCTTCAGGACCAGCTTCTGCTTATCAGAAAAATCGATATAGTATTCAAAGAAAAAAATGTAATAATTACTGATAAGCCGCGGACGATATACCCAGATTCCTGATTTTGAATCGCCTGTCGGGGTCATCATCCCTCCGGGACCAAAAGGTCGTCGGTTTGAAAAAGAATCACTCCGGTAAATAACCAGGGTATCCGCATTGATTATTTCCAGGTCACTTATAGTAATCTTGTAATTAAAATCCTTCTCAAATCCCTGGTTTTCAAAATATGAAGAAAGGTATGTGGTAAAATCCTGTTCCTTGTTCAATACTGTTGTGAAATAATTAAGTATTTCTTTCTTCTTTTCGTCAAGCTTCTGCTCATCTTTTATCAATGGCAGCTCCTTTACTACCTGTTCTGAGTATTTGTTCAGAATAAACATTACCGTGTCATGCACTGATATTCTTGATCCGCGGAGTGAATTTATAGCGTACTGTGTCAACGACCTGTACCTCAGGGTGAGCATTTCATTTTGCTGCTTCCAGTGTCCCCTGATTATAATGATCTGAGCTAAAATTATCACAACTATAGCCAGGATACCAAGGAGGAGAACAGTATTCCTTTTTTGCATAATCTTAAGTTTTCTTTTCAAAAGTATTCAATTTTTTTCAGAAGTTCCGGGAATCAGGTCAAACATTAACCCGACATTAACCTGGCATTAACAAAACACACGAATGAATGGCATTAACTTTGAATCAACTAACTGAGAACTATTAAAGCAAGGCAGTCATGAAAAAGAGCAGTTTAATATTAGCAATTATTTTCCTCTTCTCAATTTGTTTTTCTTTTCAGCAGGCAAATGCACAGGAGAAGACAAAAGAGCAGATGGAAAAGGAGAAGCAGATCCAGGAAGAGATTGATGCACAGAAGAAGGCCATGGTAGAACAGAAGAAAGCCCAGGAAGAAGTGCAAAAAGCTCTGGAAGAATCCAAAATTGCCGTGGATAAAGCAATGAAGGATTACAAAGTACAAATTGAGAATCCTGAAAATCTGGAAAGACTAAACCGAATCTATGAAGATTTTGGCAGAAACAGGTTACGTTCAACCGGTGAGCCATTCGTAATTTCACCGGGAATCGAATTTTATGGCCGTAATTTTGGTGAAGAAGGTGAAAGAACTACCTGGGAGTTTTCAAAATCGGTAAAGGAGACTTCTTATTCAAGAGATTACACTTTTGATGTCGAATCTACTGTGAATACAGTTGTAATGTCGGTAAACGGCGACTGCAAGGCAGGAGAGATAAGAATAAAAATAGTTATGCCAAACGGTAAGACCTATTCCGACATTGTGATTGACGAATTCGGGAACCTGAACTGGAGGAAATCTTTCACCATTTCCGATACTGAAAATCAAGATAAGGCAGGTGCATGGAAGTTTGATATAAATTCCTCAAAAGCAACAGGGTACTTCAAAATTTCTCTTCAGACCTATTAGTTTTTTGTTGACGTCTTCGGACGATTGATTTTCATTCCTTGAAATGGGGCCGGAACAAGGGGGTACCGGCCTCATTTTTTTTATTCAACCTGTGCTGAAGCAGGACGTTCGTTTGGTCTTGGAGTCTGAGCGAGAATTATTGCGACTTGTCAGGTTTGACCTGTCTTTTTGCAGGCTCTCTGAACTTGCAATTGTTAAATGAAGGATCCCAGTTCACATTTTTAAAAAATTCAGATGTCCGTATATTAAAATAACCCAGAACATGTTTTGGAGAGATTGTATATAATGGTTCGTCGTTATCGCTTATAACGGGATCAGTTATGGTCATGACTTCCTCAATACCTGTATCATTTTTATTTGATATATCAGAATAATTCTCATAAATCTCTTTGGGTATGGCAATTATCATCGTATAAGAGCCATAATCCTTTCTCTGGAAAAGAAAATAGGTGATTTCAATTGGTTCATGAGGATTGACCCGGTCGGTGGAATGAGGTAACTGGCTTTCAAATATAAAGCCTTCATTCATAATACTTTCAACTATACTGAACTCTTTTGTATTATGAAGGAAGAAATAGCAGTCTTTGAAATCATTCAGAATCGAAGCAAGGATCTCTCCTTTGTTTCTCATGAGGCCGGTACTTTTTTGTCTCAAAAATAGCTGATATTATTTTATTTGCAACACATAAACCTTTTGTTCTGTTATATGTTAAATTTGTATCCTGCTTACAATTTTAAGACTGATGAAAAAATTATTCATATTCCTGATAATTTTTACAGCAATTTCATGCAGCCGGAAATCCCCTGAATCAGGCACAATGGTAATCACGGTAAGCATTGCACCGTTTAAATACTTTGTTGAGGAGATAGGAGGGAATGATTTTAAAGTAAATGTAATGGTTCCTACGGGAGCAAATCCGCATATTTATGAACCGTATCCTGAACAGATTATTATGCTCAGGAAATCAATAGCTTACATAAGCAATGGCTATCTGGGATTTGAAATGACCTGGCTTGACAGATTTTATGAGATGAACAGAAAAATGGTTAAGCTTTCAATCGGCGATAGAATTGTTACGATAGCTTCATCTCACGGGCATGAAGGAGAACATACCGAAGGTACAGATCCGCATTACTGGGTGTCACCAAAATCTGCATTGATAATTGCTTCATCCGTAAAAAATCTTTTATGTGAACTTAATCCTTCCGGAAAGCAGAAATACGAAACGAATTATGATACTCTGATTTTAAAGATTAATGAAGTTGATGAAAAGGCAAAATCTCTTTTCACCGGATTTCAGGGCAGAGCCTTTATGATATATCATCCAAATCTGGCATATCTTGCAAGAGATTACGGACTCGAAGAGGTTCCGGTTGAGTTTGAGGGAAAAGAACCTCCTCCGTCGAGGTTGAAAGAATTAATTGATTTTGCAAAAACGAAAAATATTAAAACAATCTTTGTCCAGAGGGAATATGACAGCAAGAATGCAAAAGCAATTGCTCACGAAATCGGAGCTGAAATAAGAGTGATTGACCCTCTGTCACCTGACTGGATGGAAGCTACACTGGATATAATTAATGCTTTGCATACTAATTTTATTGAAAGTGAAAAATAATTATCAGGTATGAGCAATCTTCTTGAAATGTACTCTGTCTCAGTAGCTTATGAAGACAATATTGCTCTTCAGGATGTAGACTTTATTGTAAATGAAAGTGATTTTATAGGTGTAATCGGGCCAAACGGAGGGGGGAAGACAACATTACTTAAAGTGATTCTTGGATTGATTAAGCCGATTAAGGGGAAAATAATCTTTAACAGTAAACTTATTGATGGTAACAGCATCGGGTATCTTCCTCAAATTTCAACAGGTGATGTTAATTATCCTGTAACTGTTACGGATGTAATACTTTCAGGCATGATGATCCGTAAAAAAATTATTTCGCGGATGTCTGCTTCTGATAAAAACAAGACTAAAGAGATTATCGAGGAACTGGGCCTTTCCGGAATGGAGCGTTCTTCGTTAAATGAATTATCCGGTGGTCAGCTGCAGCGTGTCTTTCTCGGTCGTGCAATAATCGGTGACCCTAAGCTGCTCTTGCTCGACGAACCCGGAAACTTTGTCGACTCAACATTTGAAAATGATTTTTATGAGAAGCTCAGGGTGCTTAACAAACGTATGGCTATCCTGATGGTCTCACATGATATCGGGATAATTTCTTCTCATGTAAGGTCGTATGCCTGTGTAAATAAAAAGCTTCATTTTCATCCATCCTCCGAAATTTCGAACGAGCAGCTTCTTGCTTACGGATGCCCGATACAGCTGATCACTCACGGAGAAGTTCCACATACAGTTTTAAAAAGTCACAGCTAAGTGGAAGGAAACATTTTTCAATATGAGTTTGTAATTAAAGGCCTCCTTGGAGCGATCTTTGCCAGCATAACAGCCGGACTAGCTGGTACATACATTGTTTCAAGGAGAATGGTATTCCTCAGCGGCGGAATTACTCATGCTTCATTCGGAGGGATTGGTATAGGTTATTTCTTTGGATTTAATCCGGTAGTGGGAGCAGCAATTTTTGGCATTCTTTCTGCCCTTGGTGTGGAATATTTATCAGTAAAGCAGAAAATCAGGGAGGACTCAGCTATTGGAATACTCTGGGCTTTCGGTATGGCTGTCGGAATAATTTTCATTTATCTCACACCCGGCTATTCGCCCAACCTGATGAGCTATCTTTTTGGAAGTATACTCACTGTCACCAATGCCGATATTATTGCTCTTGGCATAATGTCGCTTGTTTTAATCTTCTATTTCTCAGCATTCTATCGCACAATACTTTATATTTCATTCGATGAATCTTTTGCACGAACTTATTCATCCTATGTCGATGTATTTAAATATATTACAACCGCACTGGTCGCTCTTACTATTGTATTGAATATCAGAATGGCCGGGGTAGTCCTGGTGCTTTCCCTGCTGACTATTCCGCCAAATATAGCCCTGATCTTTACCAGAGTTTATTCAAAAGTAATATTCGGATCAATACTTTCGGGATTTATTGGCACAGCTGCAGGTTACATAATTTCTTATTTTGCAGAAATTCCGGTTGGGGCAACTATAATTTTCACGCTTGTTGTGATATGGGTTATTGCAAAAGCTACTTATGTGATTGTCAGGGCATTAAGGAAATAAATTACGAATTAGGAATTAATATAATTAATATGGATTACGATTTAATTATAATTGGAAGCGGGCCCGGAGGATATGTTGCAGCCATC
>JAPLEC010000038.1 GCA_026391515.1 Bacteroidia bacterium
TCCTGTACTTCAATTATCAGGTCAATCAATTCTTCTGATTTTTCTTTCGAATAATTCACAATCTGAGGGTTTTCAGTAAATACTTTAAGCACAATTTTACCCTCTGATGTGAATTTGATTGCATTTCCGATAAGATTAAAAACTATCTGACGCACCCGCGCTTCATCAATATTGATGCCGGCCGGTGTCCCTGACGTAATATCCAGAATGAATTTTAGTTCCTTTTCAGAGACTTTAAGAGAAAAAATCCTTTCAAACTCAGAAAAGAAAGAATAGGTATCTACATATTCATATTCCATTTCAAGTTTTCCCGCTTCAATTTTTGAAAGGTCAAGGATGTCGTTAATCAGCGTAAGAAGGCTTTTCCCGCTCGATTTGATTGAATTGATATAATTCTTCTGAGTCTGATCAACAGGCGTGGAGCTTAATAATTCTGTATAGCCCAATACTGCATTCATAGGGGTACGGATTTCAATATCCCTGCAACTTGCATATAATAATCCATTCGGTAATAAAGCCGAATTTAAATCGGTAGAAATTATATCTCCATCTTTTCTAAGAATATCTAATTCAAAGCTGAATCTACCTTCTTTAAGCGCCTGACTAAACAGGTTTAAATATTCATCTATTCTGTCTGCAGGGGAAAGGTCAACAATGGTTTTACTCTTCACTTCTTCGATAGTATACCCTAACATATTTATAACTTCCTTATTGGCATATACAATCCTTCCTTGCTGATCAATTAAAAACATGGCATCTGCAGAATTTTCCATTATTGACCGGAATTTTTCTTCGCTTTCCTGTAATGCTTTCTCTGCCCTTTTGCGTTCGGATATGTCTCTTGCTAAACCCAATACCAGAGTTTTGTCTTTTATTTTAACCGGGTGAGTGATTATTTCAACAGAAACTTTTGATCTGTCTTTCCGGCTTAATACAAATTCATCGGGGCCGGTGCCCAGCCCTAATGAATTTTTAATTAATAGTTTTGCCGCTCTGGGCATTTGTTTAAGAGACAGGAGATTTAATTTCAGGAAACTTTTCCCGATTAACTCATTTTTATCGTAGCCCATCAATTTTTCAGCAGCAATATTCCCGTCGATAAAATTCCCTTTAAGGTCGTTTAAATAATATGCATCCGGTGCATAGTCAAATAATATCTTCAACCTTTCTTCTGAACTTCTAAGTTTATCTTCCGCCTGCTTGTGTTCGGTGATGTCAATAATTACACCTTTCAGTTTAACAAGTTTATCATCTTCAATAACAGGAGAAATATTGTTTTGAATCCATTTAAATGTGCCGTCAGGTTGAATTAACCGCAATTCAAGACTTGAAGGCGTTTTATCCTTCATTATTTTAGCATGTGTTTCGTCAAGAAAATGAAGATCATCCGGGTGAATTCTGTTTCTGAAAAATTCGAAGCTTGGTTCAATCTCGGCAGGCTTAAATCCATGAATAGCAAAATAATTATCGGACCAGGTGGTTTTTTGTGTAACAATGTCCCATTCCCAACTACCCATTTTGGCGATTTCCTGAGCATCCCGTAATGAAGATACACTTTCTCTCAACTCCTCTTCCGCCCGCTTGCGTTCAGTGATGTCAGACAGAAAATTCAATGTGGCTGGTTTGCCTTGCCATTCAAACAAGACCGCATTGAGTTCCACCCACTTGACAATACCATTACGGGTAACCACTCTGAAGGCATATCGTTGCTGTGCTGCTTCGTTTGCGATCCGTCGCCGGTAGTTTTCAACCACCATTCTCCGATCATCCGGGTGGATGAATTCCGAAAAAGGTCTACCAATAAGTTCCTGCTCCGAAGACACCTCCAACAGTTCAATCGTAATGTTATTGACAAACTTGAGCAGACCATCCTGAGCGACGATGATTGATTCGTTAGCGGTGTCTATCAGCAGACGGTATTTTTCTTCACTTTCCCGTAATGCCTCCTCCGTCTTCTTACGTTCGGTGATATCGCGGGCAATACCTTGAAAACCAGCTATTTCTTTTCCCTTATAATACGGTACTGACAAAACTTCCACGAAGTGTCCAATTCCATCTTTTCCTACTACTTCATATTCTGCACTTGCATTTGTGCTTTCTCCATTCATTATTACCATTAATCTCTGCTTATGGAGAGAATGATATTGTTCCGGTACAATATCCCACATCATCATAGAAAGGAGTTCTTTCTCAGTGTATTTGAGATTATCACAAATAGCTCTGTTTACAGATATAAACTTTCCGGACAAATCAATAACGAAAATTCCATCTGGACTTTGTGTTACCAGTTGTCGATACTTCATCTCACTCTCAACCAATGCTTCTTCCGCCTGCTTGCGCTCGGTTATGTCCATGACAGTAAATGTTACACCTTTCGTCAGGTCATCTTTATCTAGAGGGGTCGAACTCAAAAATATGTTTAAGATTCTTCCATCTTTACATTTGAAACGTGTTTCTACTGACCCTGTACCTTTTTCAGCAATCTGCCCGTATATTTCAATTACCGCATTATCGTATTCCTCCTTATATGCATAAACCATTTCAGAGTTCTTTCCTATTAACTCCTTACGGGAATAGCCGGTCATCTTGCAAAATGTGTCATTTACCTCCATGAAGACCTTGTCTACAAACAGTCCGATACCGACAGGCGACGCACTGAATATGCTTTGCAGCTTTTCTTCGTTTTCCTTTAATAATAGCTCGGCAGCCCTTTTTTCAATCCGTATCCTGTGTTGTTCATGAGCCTCTTTTACTGCAAATGGGAGTCTGGTCAGGTGTTCCTTGATAACATAATCATTGGCTCCGGTTTTTAAACATTCAACTGCTGTTTCTTCATTCATTGAGCCGGTGCAAAGGATAAACGGTACCAGCGGATCAAGCTCATGTGCATCTTTGAGAGCCTGCATACCATTATAAGCAGGCATCATATAGTCGGAAATGACAATATCAGGTTTGAACTCTTTCAGGGCTTTGATAAATTCGTCCCTGGTATCAACCCTCATATGTTCAAACCGTAGCCCCTCCTTCCGCAGTTCCAGAACTGCCAGCTCTGCATCGGATGGCAGATCTTCAACAAATAATATACGCATTATATCCCTTTTCATTTCCTTATTTATATGGATAATTGACAACAAGCCAGTAGTAGCCGAGTTTACTTATTGCTGTCATAAACTTTTCGAAATCGAGGGGTTTCAACACGTAGCTGTTTGCCCCCAGCCGGTATGCTTCCTTCACATCCGGCTCTTCGCTTGAGGACGTTACGACAACGACAGGAATTTTGGAGATGCGTTTGTCTTCCTTAATGGTTTTTAATACTTCCAGACCACTGACTTTCGGAAGCTTCAGGTCAAGGAAAACAACTTTGGGAAGATTAGTTAAATCGCGTTTTGCATATTTCCCTTTACACAAAAGAAAATCAAGAGCTTCGGCTCCGTCTTTTGCAATATAAAGGTTGTTCGCCAGGTTGTGCTTCTTCAGTGCACGTACAGTCAATTCCGCATCGCTGGCATTGTCTTCAACCAGTAATATCTCTATTCCGTTCATACTATTTGATTTTTCGTTTCTTCCTTTGTGGTAATGAAAAATAAAAGATTGCCCCTTTATCTGGTTCCCCGGTAGCCCAGACGCGGCCTCCATGCCGGTTGACGATTCGATTTACGATGGCAAGGCCAATACCTGTACCTTCAAACTCAGCGCTGTCGTGTAACCTTTGAAATACGCAGAAAAGCTTGTCTGCATATTGCATATCAAATCCCGCCCCATTGTCGGAGATAGAATATATGATTTCGTTTTTGTCCGCCTCGCAGCCTATATTGATTTCAGGATGATCCTTTTTAGAAGAGAACTTTACCGCGTTCGATATCAGGTTGGCCCATACCTGTTTTATCAGGGAAGGATCGCCAAAAGCCCGGGGAATATCCCTGACATTGAACGAAATATTTTCTCTTTGTTCAGGCAGGGAATATTCATAATAGATGGAATTGGCCATGGCTTTCATGTCAATGACCGACATGTGCAATTCGGTCCTGTTCAGGTGTGAGAATGCCAGCAGGTCTTCAATAAGCCGGCTCATCTGGATTGCACTGCTTTTAATGACATCACATATGCGTTGTCCATCAGCGCCAAGTTTGTTTTGATATTCCTCAATCAGGATACCGGTAAAACCGTTGATAGCCCTCAGGGGAGCTTTCAGATCGTGTGATACTGAATAGCTGAATGTTTCCAGTTCTTTATTTACAGCCTGCAATTGGGCAGTACGTTCTGCCACACGCTGCCCCAGCTCGGCATTGAAGGCAAGAATTTTCTTTTCATTTTTTTTAAGCTCCATTGTTCTCTCCTCAACCAGGTCTTCCAGTCTTTCATTTAACAGTCTCAATTCATCCCGGGTCTGAATAAGCTCATTATTCTGATGAATGGCCCCCTGATAAATATTGAGCAGGAGTTTAACCACTTTTTGCTGCCCGGTACGAATCAGTCTTTTCTTCCCGCCGTAATTAATTTCTATCCCCACTGTTTCTCTTTTATACTCCGGAGTGGCTTTTTCTGCAAGTATTTTTTTGATGTTGGATATAAGATATTCTTTGTTGTATGGTTTGGTAATAAAACTATCTGCTCCGCACGAAAGTCCCTCAATAACCTCGTCCGGATCAGAAAGCGAGGTCAATAAAATCACGGGAATATCTTCCGTACGCTCATCCGATTTTATTTTTTCACAGAGTTCAAATCCGTTCATCTCAGGCATGACGATATCCGAAATGACCAATGACGGTTTATGTTTGGATAGCCAAACCAAAGCCTGCTGTCCATTTTGGGTAACCTCTGCTTTGTAGTGATGACTTTCGAGCAGATATTTTATCTGAGCAGCCTGTGTGGCGCTGTCTTCAACAATTAAGATATCTGTCATGCTATCTGAATCTTTTACTTTTTTGCTCATAATCTATTTTTTTGAGCCTGATTTTGCCAGAATTTCTGCGATCCTCTCCGGAGACAAGGCCTGATCGGCCGCTCCTATCCTGAGCGCCTC
>JAPLEC010000322.1 GCA_026391515.1 Bacteroidia bacterium
TCTTGTTCATTTGGCTTCGTCGAGCTCGTAAGGCTAAAGCCTTCCTCGGTTCTTTTGCTTGCCCAAAAGAAACGAACCAAAGAAAAAGGCAGCATCAAATCTTTTTCCAAAAAAGATTTGGCGGCATTGCTCGCCTTACGGCGATATTGAATCTTTAATTCGTCGCTATGCGACGTCTATTGACTTTAAGACAGCGACTGGAAGGAGCAAGACAGCGAACGCAGTGAGCATTTTCATGCAGTGGATTCTTATGCTATAATTATCTTTTTTCTTTGACCCCCTTTTTATTATTTTAATTTACATTTACTTAATTATTGATTTATAACTGAGCCATGAAAAAAATACTTGTTGCACTGTTCCTGCTCTTTTCATCACTCTGCTTTTCACAACAACCGGATAATAAGAAGGCAGAAGCCTGGAAAACTGTCTACCGGGCTACTTCGACAAAAATCAATGACCTTATCCATACTAAACTTGGTGTCAGCTTCGATTTCTCTAAATCTTGGATGTACGGGAAAGTTCAAATCACACTTAAGCCTCATTTTTATCCGACAGATTCTTTGAACCTGGATGCAAAACGTATGGAGATAAAGGAGGTGTCAGTAATAAAAGATGGCAAGCATATTCCGCTGAAATACACATATGACAGCTTAAAGCTTCATATCAATCTCGATAAAACCTACAGGGGGGGGAGAAAACTATACTGTTTTTATTGATTATATTTCCAAACCTAACGAAATCAAGGTAAGAGGCAGTGCTGCAATAATGGGTGCAAAGGGCCTCTATTTTGTTAATCCTCTTGGAAAGGATAAAAACAAACCCACACAGGTGTGGACACAGGGCGAAACTGAATCCAATTCGGCATGGGTACCCACAATTGACAAGCCAAATCAGAAGACAACAGATGAGATCAGCATGACTGTTCCTGCTAAATTCCAGACACTTTCAAATGGTTTGCTGGTGAAGCAGAAAAAACATTCTGACGGAACCCGTACCGATACCTGGATGATGGATCTGCCCCATGCTCCTTACCTCATGATGATGGCAGCAGGAGAATTTTCAATCATTAAAGACAAATATAAAAGCAAAGAGGTAAGTTATTATGTTGAAAAAGAATATGCTCCGGTCGCGCGGAAAATCTTTGGACTGACTCCTGAAATGATAAGTTTCTTCTCAAACATAACCGGGGTGGATTATCCGTGGCAAAAATATTCCCAAATTGTAGTAAGGGACTACGTGAGCGGTGCAATGGAAAACACTACTGCCACGATGCATGTTGGATATGCTCAGCAGGATGCACGGCAATTGATTGACGGGAACGAGTGGGAAGATGTAATCGCACACGAACTTTTTCATATGTGGTTCGGGGATTATGTCACAACCGAAAGCTGGAGCAATATATCATTAAACGAATCTTTTGCCGACCTGAGCGAAGTGCTGTGGGAAGAACATAAACATGGCAAAGACGCAGGTGATGGACATAATTTCGAAGCAATGCAGAACTATTTATTCAGCAACAGTGAGAAAAAGGAACTGGTCCGCTTCTATTACCCCGACCGTGAGGATATGTTTGATGCCGTGAGTTATCAGAAAGGAGGCAGGATCCTGAACATGCTTCGTAACTATATTGGCGACAGCGCTTTCTACAAAGCGATGAACCTGTACCTTACAACTTATAAGTTCCAATCTGCCGAGGCACAGGAGCTTCGCCTTATATTTGAAGAAGTTACGGGACAGGATCTGAACTGGTTCTGGAACCAGTGGTTTTATGGCAGCGGTCATCCAATACTCGACATAAGCTATGATTATGATCAGGCAAAACGATCAGCAAAGGTCTTCGTCAGGCAAACCCAGTCTGATAAGATTTTTAAACTGCCTGTGGCAATAGATGTTTATCAGGGCGGAGGTAAGAAAAGATATAACGTATGGCTCGAAAATAAAGCAGATACATTTGCCTTCCCCTCCGATACCAGGCCAGATCTTATTAATGTCGACGGAGACAAAATCCTGCTCTGTCAGAAATCGGACAATAAAACGATCGATAATTATATATTCCAGTATAAAAATGCAGGTCTGTATCTCGACAGACGGGAAGCCATCGATTTTGCCGTGAAGAATCAGAAGAATGATCCGAAAGCTTTTGAGCTTCTTAAGAGTGCCATTAATGACAGGTACCAGGGATTGAGGTTATTTGCAATTCAGAGATTGAACATCATGGATGATTCGATTAAAAGATCTGTTGAACCAATCCTGACAGATCTGGCGGAAAATGATCATTCCTCAATGATAAGAGCCTATGCAATCCTGGCACTTGGAAGATATAAAAAGGACACTTACAAAGAGCTTTTTGTTAAATCGACCAATGATTCTTCTTATTCAGTGGCAGGTTATGCATTACTTGCACTCGGCCCCATAGACAGTATATCTGCTCTTGACAGGGCAAAGTCATTGTTATCCCCGGATGTTAAAGGGGTATTATCAAGAGCGATCGACAATACATTATATACGTATGCCGGCGAAAGCGATTTTGATACACTTGCCGCACAGTTTGACAGACTGCCTGTTGGAAACAAAAAGTTCAACCTGCTGCAGCCTTTCTCCAATTATCTTAAAAAAATAAAAAATACAGACAATTTCAGGAAAGGCATTGATATGATTGTTAGTTTCCGTGATTCGGTTCCGGAAGAGTATCGCCAGGAAATTCTTTCTTATTTCAATGGTATGATATTAAATGGTATTGCAACTTCCAAACAGAAGGCTGGTTTGACTGAGCAGGAAGAATATGTGAAATCGAAAATAGCTGATAAACCCAAGGTACCGAAAATAGAATAATAAGTTCGAGCCTTTTTCCCAGGTTGGAGTGAAATTCAATTGCTTTATCGAAGTCTGTCGCGGAGTTTACCCCGCATGGCAGGGTTATCTATCATATTGCATCCGCAGATAAATAAATCAGACTTCTATTTATTATTTTGTTCATTTCTTTTGCTTGCCCAAAAGAAACGAACCAAAGAAAAAGGCAGCCTCAAATCTTTTTTGGGATTGCCATTTTGTCGGCTGCCCACGCAATACAACTCGCTTCACATCGCTTTGCTCTGTTCCGCTCAAACAGTATTGCTTACTAAAGGCCATTCCCTTCGCAGCCTCCAAAATGTCACTCTTTTTCCAAAAAAGATTTGGTGGCATTACTCGCCTTACGGCGATATGGTTTTGATCAATGTTATGTCAAATAAGAAAAATGGTAACAGTATTTTTTTTAAGCATTGATAATTCAAACTATATAATGAAATTGTAAAATAACGGCGCGGGGGCAAAACCGAAAATGGTGCGAACTGCAGGCTTTTTGGTGGCGCCGTTTTAGCTTGTGTAGCGAGCGGACAAAAAGACTGAAGTTGGCATTTTCGGCGCCCTTTCTTTGGTTCTTTCTTTGGACGAACAAAGAAAGAACAGAGAAAGAACATAATAATCATGAATTTGAATCTTTAATTCGTCGCTTCGCGACGTCTGTCATCCCGCATACGCTGGATTCCGTCTATCAACTTTAAGACATACGACCGAAGGGAGTAAGACAGCGAATGAAAGGAGCCAGACAGTCCCGCGCTGCGGGACGTAAAAACAGCGAGTCCCGCTTAGCCGGGCGAGTCAGACAGCGACCTTAGGTCGTCTTATACTTCTTCTGCATCTCAATTACAGTATCCCTGAACTTTGGAAATGAAGTCCACAGCTCTTTATCACATTTAGCCAGTCCTTCACATTCAATACAGCATTCCAAACCTTTGTCTATCACACATTTACGGACTGTACATGCCTTGACAGGCATGCTTAATGGCTTATCATTTATCTTACAGCCATAGCAAAAGACTTTCTCAGGATCGAACTCAATATTGTACTTTTCCTTAAACTTGAAATCTGCATACGCTTTCTTTTTCAGCTCAATATTATTCTCTAAAGTACCTTTCTTCAGAGGGCATTCCGGAGGACATTTATAACCACAATATTCCAGCTTTTTGGGGTCGGGTTTTGTCTCCTGCTTCTTTACAGGATCCTGTCCTGAAAGTGTCGTGCCATAAGATAATGTGCAACAGGTTATACCTGCTTTAAAGCACGTTGAAATGAAATCGCGCCGTTTAAATTCAGTTTTCATAGACTTATTTTTTGAAATAAACAATCTGATATGATATCAAAGTTAAATTGAATAACCTAATTTTCAAATGAATGTAGGGAAATTGTCTTGATGTCTGTCACTTCGTTCCGTCTGTTGCTGCGCTCCGTCTGTCGTCACCCTAAAGCGGGGCTACGTCTGAAGACTTAAGGTTCCTCGTTTTAGCATTTAAAATTCAGGGTTTACAGCAAGTATCGCCCATATTTCAACAAGAGCTGCCTGATCGAGCAATGATTTGAACTCATCTTCCTTCAGCCCTTTCCAGTCTTTGCTGAATAAGCCATCTTTAGTGCGGACATTATTCCATACGTAGTCCATATTATCCCTGAAAATGGCTATGTACTGATAATTTCCATCAATCCTGAATAATTCGACATAACCTCTGAAAAGGATGGAATTAAACCAGTTACCGGTATTCCTGAACAACCTTATTTTTCCCCCATCACCAGTCGTAAAATCTTCAGTAAAATGATCAATAACTGACTTTGCAATGTGCTGAGCCTCTTCAAGATAGGTTTTGTTCCCTGTCAGTTTGAAAAGCATTGCTGACGACTGCAGCATCTGGCCGCTGTTGTAGGTGTACTTCCGGATATCTGTTTTTCCTGTCAGACTCTTATTGTCGAAATAGAGATAATCTGTAGAATCCTGGAGATTGATCTTTGTCCAGTTATAAATGCTGATTCCCCGTTTAAAGAACGAACTGTCACCGGTTGCTTCAAAAAGTTTGAAGGCCAGCACTGAAGCAGGTGCATTTGAACAAGTATTTTTTGAACGTTTCTTCTGCTCGCACCAGTAAATTCCTCCGCCAAGCTTTTCGTCCCACCCGCTAAGCACAAAATGCCAGAGATTTATCGATTTCTCAAGATATTCCTGTTTCCCGGTCAGTTTGTATGCTTCACAAAAATCTAGCGCCAGCCAGATATTGTCATCATAATAGCGATCCGAAATACCCGCTTTTGTAATATAGGACTGATAAGCAGCAGGTTTCCGAAGTGAATCATAATATTGCTCCAATCCTGGTAATATATTATTCTCCAGCAGTTTAAGATATTGTTTTCTACCGGTTGCTTTTAATAAAGCATTCACTCCTGAGAAAACTCCTGATGTAGGCCACAGATATGCAACACGAGGGACGGTTACGGTATCGTCATCTGCCAGGTAACTGACCTTATTATCAGGTTTGTACGGGTAAGTTTCATAAAAGAGATGTTCATGACCGGCATCATATAAGCTGAATATTTGTTTAAGAGTTGCTTCAGCACGTATCAAGTTATCGTTTTTTGGCCTACCCTGAAAACCTGACAAAGCAGTGAGTCCAATAATAATAAAAGATGTTACTCTCTTTAAGGCACTCTTATTCATCGGTCGATATTAATAATTATGGAATATATTAATCTTTTTTATATTTTATTATTTTAGCAGCCTGATTAATTTTTTCAACAAGTCATTTGACAATTTTCAGCTTAAATGATTTTAATATTATAATGAATTGAATATCAACCTTGTAACAATAGCAGTAATTGGATTAATCGCTGGTTTCTTCTTTTCGATGCCTATTGCCGGTCCTATCAGCATCCTGATAACATCGAACGCACTAAAAGGGAAATTAAAAAATTGCAATTTGCTTGCATTAGGATCCTCAATAGCTGATTTTCTGTACGTTTTTGTTGCAGTTTACGGAATTACTCATTTTTTCACTGAATACAGGTCATTTATACCTTATATCCTTGGAATAGGTTCCCTGTTTCTTTTGTTCATAGGTATTAAAATCATAAGGACAAAGTTTGATCTTGAACATCTTGATGAAGATGCCCAGCATGCTGAACAGAAGGGGAGACCCGGGAAGGGAGCTTTTTATACCGGATTTATGATCAATTTCCTGAATCCGACACTTTTCTTTGGCTGGCTTGTCTCTTCATTCATAGTTCTCTCATTTGCTGCTTCATTGGGATTTGATACCGGTGGACTGACAACCAAGGTCGATGAAAACCTTGATCAGATCGGAAAGATGCAAGGTAATTTCATTGAAAAGCCACAGCTCCCTTCATACCTGCAGTTCGACACATTAAAAATCCTGAAGAAAGAGAATCATCCGCTTAAGCAAGTAGAGCTTCCTCCTAATTCCCATTTTTTGACAACACTTTTTTATTCGGTATTTCTTTCTGTCGGAAGCATTTTATGGTTTTTCTTACTTGCAATGCTTCTGGTAAGATTCAGGAAAAAAATAAATATAAACGTCCTGAACTGGCTCGTAAGAAGCCTTGGGGTTATCCTTTGCCTTTTTGCAGTTTACTTTGGATATTCAGCCGTAAAAATGTTATTCTGACACTATCGGGCAAATTTTTAAATTTTAAAACTGAAATCTTAAAAAACCTATAGGCATAAAAGAAAATTGATAGGAGCGTTCGACCTTACCTGTTTCAGAATTAAAATGTTCCGTGAAGATATCTTTATGATTTGTAATATTCATTAAATCAACTGCAAGTTCCATATTGAATTTTTTTCTCATCAGTTTGTATCCGAGCCGTCCGTTAATTCTGAAGTAATCGTTCCTGCGGTTTTGATATGCTTTACTCCAGTCAAAATTCTGGACAAAGCTGTTTGGTGCAACCTGCTCAATTTCGTAAGGTACATATCTTAAGCTCCCCGCATAAAGTATTTTTATATTGAAACTTAAAAAATTCTTCTTTCCGATCATAAATTCTTTTCCGGCCAGAGCATTCAATATGAAATTTCCATTGAAAGCAGTATTCCTTTCAATTCCGTCAAATCCTTTATATTTCGACTGGTAAAGTGAACCTGTAATAAGAGCATAATAACCTTTGTCGAGAAACTTTTCCAGAGTCAGCTCTATTCCATAGTTTTTTCCTTTTCCGGCATTCACCAGACTGTCAATAATAGGAAGCTGATCAAAATAATTATCACCGAAATTTAACATTGAATAAGCCGGATTTCCTTTTTTAACAGGGATATCGTATAAATGCTGAAAGTATGTTTCTAATTTCAATCGCAGATTATCTGTAACCAGCCAGTTATAACCGATGACAAAATGAATACTTTTTGAAAAGCCAAGCTTTTTATTTAGTTCATCATACACGCCAGGATTTGTCTCGCTTTCAACTACATAAAACATCCGTGGAGCCAGCTGACTGTGCAAACCTACTCCAAAATTTATAGAGTGTTTTGAATAAAAACTCCATTTTAATCCAATCCTTGGCTCTGCAGAATATTTATTGTTAAATGTGTATAGCAAAAAATGCAGTCCGCTGTACACAACCAGATTGTCAGTGAATTTATGCTGCCACTGAACATAAGATTTTAAAAGGTTATAGTTCCCCCTCTGATCCAGATTTACAGTAAAACCACCTCCGTGATTTATACTATCAATAAATTTAAATTGAAGCATTTGGAAGCTTATCCCGCCCTGGAAGTTATTCTTAGGATTAAGCTTGTACTTCCAGTTTGAAGAAAAATTGATTCCTTTTTCATCAGATTTTTGGCGGTATTGCGCTGCAGGCTCCGGCAATTTAATAGAAAAAGTATCTTCAGTAATCCGGCTGACCGTATATGACAGAGAAATACTGTTTTCGATATTTATTTTATTTTTTAAAAGAAGTTTATTGATTAATGCAACTGAACCCATCCCTGAACCAAAAGTGAAATTTTCTCCTTTTCCGCTATTAAGTTCTGATGTATCTTTCTTTGAATCGAATTCTTTTACAAAACTGTAACCACCAATTCCGATCAATGAAAATCTGCCCAGTTTTGTATACCCGGATGATATCTTGAAGGAAGCATCCTGGTAGAAAGGAATTGCATTAATTCCTACTTTAAAACCCATTGCATCAACAATGGCCAGTGTTGAATATCTGTAGTTGATAAGAAAAGAAGAACTATTCTTAACTATCGGGCCTTCTGCACCAATTTCAAATCCATTCATACCAACCTGGGCAACATATTCATACTTCTGATTACTCCCCTGGCGCATTTTAAGATCGAAGACACCACTGAGTGCATTACCGTATTCAGCCGGGAAAGCTCCTGTAAAAAAATCAGAATTTGTCAGAAGATTGTTGTTCAGAATACTTATTGGACCTCCGCTGGCACCAAACGATGAAAAATGATTTGGATTAGGTATATCAATTCCATCTAATCTCCATAATACACCAAGTGGTGAATTCCCCCTGATCACAATATCATTCCGCTGATCACATATTGTTGCGATTCCGGCAAAATTTGAAGCCATTCTGGCAGGATCACCGATACTCCCTGAATACCTTTCCGTTTCTTCTACTGAAAATGTTCGGGCAGAAACTGTGGCATTCTGATTTATTGGTTCATATTTTTTCTGCTTTACTGTCACAGATACTTCGCTTAATGAAGTCACTGATTCTTCAAGCTTAATATCTAAATATGTTTCCCTGTTTGTGGTTATAAAAATATTTTCCTGAGAATATGGCAAATAACCAACATGTCTGAATTCAAGAGAATGCCTTCCAACAGGGACTTTATCAATTTTAAAAATTCCGTCATTATCAGTTATGGTACCTAAAAGAGGATTAGTGTTTTTAATTGTTACCGTTACTCCAGCCAGGGGAGTTTCGGATTGTGAATCAACTACTTTCCCTCTGATGGTTTGAAGCAAATTCTGCGAATGCAGATCCTGACTTATTAAAAAAGACAACAATAATACAATCGTTTTATTAACTAATTTAAATTTGTTTATGAGGAATCTTAGATCAGGATTTTTATTCAGGATTGTCCCGGATAACATGGACGATTTGATACCATATTGTCTGATTGTTTTCATACAACCGTTGGTACCTTTATAGAGGCTTGCAAAAAGGCTTATCTGTCAAAGGTAGTAAAAACCAGCAGATTTTATGAAGACTGCAGTATAATAAGAATTAATAGGTCCCTGTAATGGTGCAGAGTGATTTTTTTATCTCATGGCTATTGTTATCACCTTTAAAAGCTGCACCAGTCAGATACTTCTATAAGATCGTTTTTATGTTAACTTTGGCAGAAGATATCTTTAGAAATTTGAATATCGCTTAATGAAGCTTATCTCCAAAATATATAAGTCTTCAGTATTACTGTCTGTTATTTTTTCTGTCAGTTTAAATTCTTTTTCACAAACTACAGAAAAAACAGTTGTAAGAGGTAAGATCGTTGATGCATTGACCGGCGAGCCGATTCCCTTTGCTTCTGTTTCTTTTAAAGGCACTACCGTCGGGACGCTCACGGATAATTCAGGGAAGTACCTTATTGAAACAAAAGTGCAGGCAACTACTATTTCATTTTCATTCATAGGTTATCAGACTGAAACAAGAAAAATTAAACCGGGAGCTGATCAGACATTTAACATCAGCATGAAAATCTCTTCAATCACTCTCGACGAAGTGACAGTTAAGCCCGAAAAAAAGAACTACAGAAACAAAAATAATCCTGCTGTTGAAATTATTGAAAATGTTATTGCCAGAAAAAACCTGAACAGGCAGGGAGGTTACAGCTTCCTTCAGTATGATAAGTATGAAAAGATACAATTTGCTTTTAGTAATATCAGTGAAAAATTCCAACAGAGAAACTCAACCGGGAAATTTGGTTTTGTATTTAATAATGTCGATACAACAAGACGTGTAGGTAATAATATCCTTCCTGTTTTCATAAAAGAATCACTCTCTTCTCATTATTACAGAAAGGAGCCTTTGGAGATGAAAGATATAATTCATGCCGAGAAAACTGTCGATCTTGATAAATATTTTAACAATAAGGGTGTTTCAGCTTATCTTAACTACTTATATCAGAACATAGATATTTACAATAATGAGATTCTGTTTCTCACCAACAAGTTCTTAAGTCCTATTGCCAGTACCGCTCCTGCATTCTACAGATATTATATCATCGACACCCTTACCGTAAATGATATCAAATGTATAAGGTTGTTTTTTGAAGCACGGAACAAGGCAGATTTTCTTTTCCACGGGAACCTCTATATAACAATGGACAGTTGTTATGCAGTCAGAAAAATAGATATGGGTATAAATAAAGATATAAATATCGACTGGGTTCAGGATATAGTTGTTACACAGGATTTTGACCGGTTCGGACAAAAATCATGGCTGCTTTCAAAAGAAGAAATATCAATCGATCTTGGTATAGTTCAAAATACGATGGGTTTATACGGACAGCGCACAATCTATTACAGGGATTATAAATTAAATGAACCTATTGAGGATGAAATATTCAAAGGTCCTCAGAGAATTGAAAGAACTGATGCGGCAGCCGATAGCACAAGCTATTGGGAAGCAAACCGTTTTGTGCCTCTTAATAAAGCTGAAAAGGAGATTTACCATACCATTGACACTCTGCAGCAAATGCCTGCATTCAGAAGGAGAATGGATCTTATTATGATGGCGACAGTAGGATTTCTGAACCTGGGCAAAGTAGAAATCGGACCGGTCGGAAGCTTCTACAGCTATAATAATATTGAAGGATCGAGGTTCAGGTTCGGAGGGAGGACAACTCCCGAATTAAATAAGAAAATAATTGTCGATGGCTATCTGGCTTATGGTATAAAAGACAGAATATTCAAATACAATGCTGGTATATCATATTCGTTTACACCCCGGACAGTTTACCAGTTCCCGGTAAAAGCACTCTTTATGAGCTATCAGAAGGATACAAAATTACCTGGAGTGGAATTTCAGTTATTACCTGGCGTGGAATTTCAGTTTACACAACAGGACAACATATTATTTTCAGTTAAAAGAGGAGTGAATGATAAGCTTCTTTTAAATAATACTTTTAGAATCGAATACCTGAATGAATTTGAAAACCATTTCTCTTACAGGCTGGGATACAGCTTCACCAGGCAATATACTGCCGGGAATCTTTACTTCAATAAAGATGTATATGGTTCGGATACAAGTGAGATCAGATCAGTAGATATTCCTGAATTATCTGTAGATCTGCGCTTTGCACGTAATGAGTCATTTTTCCAGGGTAAAATTTACCGGACTTTATATCCTGGCAAATATCCCGTAATTCAGCTTAAAATTGCATATGGTTCAAAAATCATTAATAACAATTTTGAATATTTAAGGCTTCAGCTTAATATAAGCAAAAGATACTATATTGGTATTGCAGGATATACTGATGTTACTTTTGAAGCCGGGAAGATATTTGGTAAAGTTGCATATCCTATATTGTTCATTCACAATGCAAATCAGACATACTCATATCAGAAGAACTCATATAACCTGATGAATTTCCTTGAATTTGTGAGCGATCAGTATGTTGCTCTGAATATAAATCACAGCTTTAATGGTTTTATTTTCAACAAAATACCATTGCTGAAAAAGCTTAAGTTAAGAGAGCTGGTTACCTTTAAGATTTTATATGGAAGCCTCAGCGATCGCAATAACCCTGATCCTGATCACATCGATCCTGATCTATTCCAATTCCCGAAAGACGCAGGTGGAAATCTGCTCACATACACACTCGACAGAAAACCATATATTGAAGCAGGTGTTGGTCTTTCAAATATTCTGAACCTGATCAGGATCGATGTGATCAAACGATTCACCTATGTCGGTAATCCGAATGTCTCGAGTATCGGAATCCGCATCAAATTAATGATTGATATTTAAATATTCGAAGTACTGAATTAAAAAACCAGAACATGAAGTCAACTTCTCCCAGAAAATCAGCTGAATTTTTCCGTGGAATCAGTCTTCTTTTATTAGGTCTTCTTTATTCACTTTCTATTCTGGCACAGCCATCCGGCGGTCCGTATGGCCCGGTACGACAGACCTGGCAATTGCCAAAAACAGAGGGTAAAATATTTTATGTTTCACCCGATGGGAAAAAAGAAGCATCAGGTGAGACTTTGTCTGTTCCGACAAATATCGAAGAGGCTATTGACAGGGTGAAAACCGGTGATGTTATAATCATGCGGGGAGGCACTTACCGGACAGGCAATCTTGTACTGAACCAGGGAATCACTATTCAGCCATGGATGGATGAGCAGCCTGTGTTTAAGGGAACTTATATTGCAACCGGTTGGAAAGATCTGGGAAACGGCCTGTGGACTATTAAATGGGACCACCTGTTCCCATCAAAACCTGCCAGCTGGTGGCAGCGCGACAGGAACGGAAAGCAAACCCCGGTGCACAGGTTCAATAACGATATGGTATTCGTGGATGGTAAATTCTTACAATCAGCAGGTTACGAGGGAGAGGTGAATGAAAACTCTTTTTATATCGATTATGAATCAGGACTGGTTTATATCGGTACGAACCCTGCTAACCGGCTGGTTGAAATTACAGCTTTCGATATAGGTCTGCACCGGATTACAGGCGAGTGTCATGGTAAGATCACAGATCACAAAGGCTTCATTATTAGGGGTATTACATTTACCCAGTATGCTTACCGTGCACTTGAAGTTGACGGGAAGGAACCGGAAGGTATTTCACCTGAAGCCGACCACGGAAAGGATGTAATTGGCACAACACTGGAACATTGCACTATCTCTTTTTGCTCACGAGTAGCCGCTTACCTCAGGGGTGATAAATTGGTCCTCAGAAATTGTAAGATAAGCGACACAAGCACCGAAGGCATTTATATCATCGCCTCTTCTGATGTTCTGCTGGAGAGGAATATTTTCACACGCAACAACATCGAACAAATCTTCGGGTACTATCCTGCTGCAGTTAAGATCTTTAATCAAAGTTACCGTGTAACCTGCCAGGATAACCTTGTTACCGATCTGCCTTATTCTAATGGTATCTGGTATGATG
>JAPLEC010000179.1 GCA_026391515.1 Bacteroidia bacterium
AATATATCTCCTGGTTTAAGCATGAGATTCAGGGCTTTGCACAGATTTACTGGCAAGCTGCCCCTGGCTTCCACAACAGAAAAATATTCGTCGCCTGGTAAGAATACTCTTGAGTCAATAACTGCCGGAGTTATCAATGGATTGATTTATGAAATAAATGAGTATATTCGCACGTTTGAAAAAAAGTGTACCAATTTTAAAGTAATACTTACAGGCGGAGACAGCGGATATTTAAAAGAAAAAATCGATTATAAAGTTACTTATTTGCCTGATATTGTGATCGATGGTTTAAATTATATTCTGGAGTACAATGCAAAATAGACTGGCAGCAATCCTTTTAATCATCTTTATTTCTTTCCCTTTTACTTCTTCAGGACAAAAGTTGATAAATTCACCTATTTCCCGATTTAATCTGGGAATTCTTGAACCAGCCGGTTCTTTCAGAAGCATTGGTATGGGTGGTACCGGAGTTGCCTACAGGGATAAAAGTTCAATATTTTTTTCAAATCCTGCTTCATACAGCAGTATTGATACCAATTCATTTGTTTTCGATTTTGGTCTTGATTACGGGTTTAATATCCTTTCCGATGACTCTTCCACATACTTTTCAGATGATCTGAATTTTGATCACCTTCTGATGGGATTTCCCATTGCCAAGAGGTGGGGAATAGCACTGGGAATTGTTCCGCTAAGTAATGGGTATTACAATATTGCCGAAATAATTCCTGATGATAACATGGGAACAGGAGAATATATTGAATATCATGACGGAAATGGGAGTTTTACAAATTTTTTCATTGGTTCCGGTATTAATATTACGAAGAATTTTTCTGTCGGAGTTAATATGACCCTGCTTTTTGGATCAATTAAAAGATTCAATGAGTTTGACTTTACGAAAGATGTGAATGTATATAACACAGTTATTGCTGAAAAGCTTCAGTTGACAGGGATCGGGGTCGATCTTGGCCTTCAGTATTCTGCTCTGTTAAAAAATAATTATTTTCTAAATGCCGGGGTCTCATGGAGCCCAGGTAAAAAATGTAAGTCACAATATGAAAGCATTACATACCGCTTTAATTATTATGGAATATCAGATACTCTTTTTAGCATAGTTGATGATTCAACGAAAGCTCATTTCCCCGGAACCTTGCGTCTGGGCATATCTTTTGGTGGAAATAATAAATTCACTACCGGAATTGATTTTATATATACGAACTGGTCAAATGCTAAATTTCATGGTTCGGATGGATATGTGGCCAATACAAAAGCTTTGCTTGTTGGGGCTGAGTACATACCCGACAAGTTTTCAAATTACAGCTTCTTAAAAAGGATAGAATACCGTATTGGTGGTCATATTGAAGATAATTACCTGGTTCTTAAAGGGAAGCAGGTAAAAGAATTCGGAGCAAGCATAGGATTCGGGATACCACTGAGGCGTACATTTTCAAAGACTAATTTCTTTTTTGATTATACTAAGAAATCCTGGAAAGGAGGAGATATAGTACATTTTGAAAACTACTTTACTATGGGATTAAGTCTCAATCTTTACGATCGCTGGTTCCTCAAAAGAAAATATGATTGATATTTTACAGCATTTCAGTACTTTAATATCATTATTATCCTTCTATTTTTGAAAAACTCCATAAAAATAAATCTGAACAGGTCTCTGACAGCAGCTCTGCTGGCAACTGCTCTCTTTTCATTTTCATGCGAAAAGAAAATTGGTACAATTAAAAAAACAGATATTCTAGCACTCCCGTCGGTCACTGCAAAGAATGATACAACGACATTTACTGATTCAGGGAAGGTCCAGCTGGTCTTGTC
>JAPLEC010000431.1 GCA_026391515.1 Bacteroidia bacterium
TTTTATTTTGCCGTTTCTCTGCTGCACCAGTATCCCGATAGTATCTACAGCGCGTTCAATAACGTTATGAACAGAAACATTTTCAAATTTGAAATCGATCTCCTTTTTGTCGAGGGATGCAATCTGCAGGATTGTCTCTACTTTTTTATTCATCCTGCTGTTTTCCTTCTTTATCATGCCGATAAAATGCCTTATGCTAGATTCATCGTTAATCACTTTAGGATTTGTAATTGTATCTGCTGCAAGCGAAATTGTTGCAATAGGTGTCTTGAATTCGTGAGTCATGTTATTTAAGAAATCGGATTTCATTTCCGAGATTTTTTTTTGCCGGATAATGAAATAGAGGCTCATTGCAAATGTAGCCAGTATGATTAGCGAGAAAAGGAAGGATCCTCCGAGAATCCATGCCATTGATCCAAAAACATAATTAGCTCTTTTAGGAAAAACAACTGACAATATAAGGTCCTGACGGATAATATTATCAGGGAAGAGTCTGACCATGTACTTGCTTTTAAGAAAGTCATTTTTCTCTGACACTTTAAAGGTTCCTTCAGTTACCACTCCGTTCTTGATAACAGCAAACTCGAACGGGGTCTGAATATCTGAAAATAACAGCGAACGTTTAAGAGCGTATTCTATTTCCTTGTTATCCAGCTCCATTGTCTTTTCCCACTGATACACTTCGGAAATCATCTGGTCGCTCATATTCTGAAACTCGGTCGACCTTTTTCTTACCCAGTCGATAAATTCCTTCTGCTTTAAATAGACTCCTCCGGGATTCTTTACAATGCGCTCACCGTTATTCACCATAATCATTTTCCCCGGATCATCAGGGGAAACCATTATTATTGATGCTGAGTCATTTGTAATTATTGTATCGTGGGTAATGATAACCGGAGCCTGTCCCGGTGATTGTGTAACAGATTGATTTGTAATGCGTACGCTGAAGTTACCGCTATTTCCGACCGAGTAGCTCTGTGTACTGACATAACCGGTGAGATCATTTGTAGAATCACTGAAAATGTCAGTTGCGGGTGTCATAAAATTGTTGAAGAAATTCATCTTTCGCGATGATTCAATCGCATCTGCAGCATCGCGAAGACTGCTGTTTACATAATAATCAAAGTTCTCATTCAGTACCCCGACTACATTCCTTATCCATATAGATTGCACCCAGATGATGCCAATAAGTGATAACAGCATCATAAATATGAGCCAGATGAATTTTTTCCTGTTCATGACACAAAATTAACTTATCATGTCAAAACTTGCATATGTTTTAACTTTTCATTAACTCTTATTAACCTGATTTTAACTGCATCAGGCAGGTAATAAAGTAATTTTGATGTATAAAACTTAATTTCTATGCCATGAAAAGAATTATTAAAAACCTGTTATTGATTCTGATGATTGGTTCAATCCCTCTTTCGATGGCTTTCGGCCAGGAGAAAAAAACCGAACAGAAAGTAAAAATTGTCACAGTTGATAAATCAGGTACAAAAACAGTAATTGATACAACCTTTACAGCTGGTTCAAAACCCGATTCCATTATTCTGAAAAACGGTGAAGTAATCTATTTGGCTCACCCGGAAAAGGGATTAACTATTTCCAAATCTGCAAAAGCACCTGGAAAAGTTACGGTCACTGTTACAGATGATAATGAAGGAGAAAAGAAAAATGAAGAACGTGTAATTATAATGAGCGGCGATGACGCTAAATGGTCAGCGGCTTCAACATCAGCGTCTTCAACAGGTGAAGGTAAAAAACAAGTTTACGTTTATGCCAACGCTGAAAGTACAGGTGATAAGCCGGTAAAAAAGATTATCATAACCTCAGATGATGATGGTGATCTGAATTTTGAAGGTGAAAAAGTAATAATTGTAAAAGACGGTAAAGTAATAAAGAGTGATGGAGGAGAGACCTTCGATATCCGCATTGAAAAGAAGGATGATATTGAATCTGATGCTGATGTAACAAAATATGTAGTCGCCAAAGACGGGCTTGTCATAACCGTTGAAGGAAAAGATGAGGCTAAGGTAAAAGAGATTATGAAGGTAATTGAGGGCAAGCTTGATGTTAAAGCTGAAGGTGGAGAAAAGAGGGAGGTTGTAAAAACCGAAACGAAAAAGACAGAGAAAAAATAAAGAATTCCGATCAGGCTTTCATGTTCATTCCTGAAAATGAGTCCGGATTTTCCGGCTCATTTTCTTTTATACCTCAGCATCCTTAAATGCATTCCATAAATCGTCTTCCGGAAATGGCGCGGTAATGACGATCTTTTCTTTTTTCACGGGGTGAATAAACTCTATCCTCCTGGCCATCAGGCTGATGCTTCCGTCTTCATTCGACCTGGGAAAACCATATTTCAGATCACCTTTTATGGGACAGCCTATCTTTGCCAGCTGTGCCCTTATCTGATGATGACGCCCTGAATGAAGTTCAATTTCAATAAGATAATATCGCTCTGAACGGCCCTTCAATTGATATGTAAGTGAAGCCTTTTTTGATCCTTTTACCTCATTATCAAATACATACATCTTGTTCTGTTTCTCATTTTTCTTTAAATAATGAGTGATTGTGGCCTGATCTTCAGGTGGTCTCTCCTTAACAATTGCCAGATAAGTCTTTCTGACCTGTGCCGTTCTGAACATCTCATTCATCCGCGCAAGAGCTTTGGATGTCCGGGCATAAAGAATAACGCCTCTTACCGGACGGTCGAGCCTATGTACCACGCCAAGAAATACATCGCCGGGCTTATTGTATTTGGCAGCAATATATTTTTTTACCTCTGTATCAAGAGAGATATCTCCCGTTTTGTCACCCTGTGAAAGATCGGAAGATCTTTTACAGACTGCAATCAGATGATTGTCTTCGTAAAGGATTTCTGGCATAATCAGTACTGTTCCTTTTCATTAGGGAACTGCAGCGTTCTTACATCATTAATATATGTCTGCACTGCGCTTTTTATCTCAGCATAAAGGTTATGATATCTTCTGAGGAACCGAGGAGAGAATTCCTGTGTTATTCCAAGCATATCGTGTAAAACAAGTACCTGCCCGTCAGTTTTTGGTCCTGCTCCAATTCCGATTATAGGAATTTTCAGACTGCTGGTGACCTTTTCTGCCAGCTTTGCAGGAATTTTTTCTAGTACAATAGCAAAGCACCCAGTTTTTTCAAGAAGCTTTGCATCATCCATCAACCTGCGCGCCTCTTCCTCTTCCTTTGCCCTGACTACATAAGTGCCAAACTTATGAATTGCCTGCGGTGTAAGCCCCAGGTGTCCCATAACCGGTATTCCGGCCGATAAAATCCTCTCCACTGACTCAATAACCTGCTGTCCTCCTTCAAGCTTAACAGCAGAGGCCCCAGTTTCTTTCATGATCATGATCGATGATGCCAGCGCTTCTTTCGAATTTCCCTGGTATGTACCAAATGGCAGATCGACAACTACAAGAGCTCTTTTTACTGCTCTTACTACCGATGCAGCATGATAAATCATGTTATCGAGCGTTATCGGCAGCGTCGTATCGAAGCCAGCCATAACATTCGATGCCGAATCGCCTACAAGGATCACATCAATTTCTGCTTCATCGAGGATCCTTGCAATTGAGTAATCATAGGCCGTTAGCATCGCTATCTTCTCGCCTTTCAGCTTCATCTCATTCAGAACATGAGTGGTAATCTTTCTGACAGTTTTATGTACTGACATAATTCCAATCGTATTAATTACAGGCCACAAAGTTAGGGATTTGCAATAGAAGGATAACAATCTGTTGTATTTCTTTTATCAGGATATTTACCCCCTTTCCCGTTTCCCCCAAGGTTGAAAATCTAGTTATGCTCCTTCCCCCCTGGGGGAAGGTTGGGAAGGGGGTGCATATATAAAATATTGATAATCTGTCTGTTTTAATATTTTTTGTTAATTATTCTATTGGAAAACTGCCGTTTTGTCACATATTTTTAATGGCATAATCATTGCAGAAATAGAGTATTAAATCAAATATTTTTAAATAATAATAATATGGGAAAAATAATTGGTATAGACCTTGGGACAACCAACTCATGCGTTGCAGTAATGGAAGGTAATGAGCCTGTAGTTATCCCCAACAGTGAAGGTAAAAGAACCACACCGTCAATTGTTGCATTTGTAGAAAACGGCGAGCGTAAAGTAGGAGATCCGGCTAAACGTCAGGCAATTACCAATGCAAAAAAGACTGTTTACTCAATTAAACGGTTCATGGGTGAGACATACGAAAAGTTGAACAAGGAGATAAAAAGAGTAACCTACACCGTTGTCAAAGGCGATAATAACACTCCAAGAGTAAAAATTGATAACAGAAACTATTCTCCCCAGGAGATATCTGCGATGATACTTCAGAAAATGAAAAAGACTGCTGAAGATTATCTGGGTCAGGAAGTTACTGATGCAGTAATAACTGTTCCGGCATATTTCAGCGATTCACAGCGTCAGGCTACTAAAGAAGCCGGCGAAATTGCAGGATTGAATGTAAAAAGGATCATTAACGAACCCACAGCTGCTTCGCTTGCTTATGGCCTTGATAAAAAATCACAGGATTTAAAAATCGCTGTATTTGACCTTGGCGGAGGAACTTTTGATATTTCAATCCTTGAGCTGGGGGATGGTGTATTTGAAGTAAAATCGACAAACGGCGATACGCATCTTGGTGGCGATGACTTTGATCACCTGATAATTGACTGGCTTGCTGAAGAGTTCCAGAAAGATGAAGGAGTCGATCTGAGAAAAGATCCGATGGCGCTGCAACGTCTTAAAGAGGCTGCTGAAAAAGCTAAAATCGAACTTTCAAGCTCTACTTCAACAGAGATCAACCTCCCCTATATAATGCCTATTGACGGAATTCCAAAACATCTTGTCAAGACACTTACACGTGCACATTTAGAAAAGATATGTGATAAGCTGATACAGGCATGCGTTGAACCTTGCCAGAAAGCTCTGAATGATTCAGGTTATAAGGTTTCTGACATTGACGAAGTATTGCTGGTCGGAGGGTCAACCAGAATTCCCGCTATTCAGCAGCTGGTTGAAAAATTCTTCAATAAGGTTCCTTCCAAAGGAGTTAATCCTGACGAAGTGGTGGCAGTCGGCGCTGCAATTCAGGGTGGTGTTCTGACAGGAGAAGTAAAAGATGTCCTTCTTCTTGACATTACTCCATTATCATTAGGAATTGAAACTATGGGTGGTGTTATGACCAAGCTGATTGATGCCAACACAACCATTCCAACCAAAAAGACTGAAGTGTTTACTACAGCTGCCGACAGTCAGCCTTCGGTTGAGATTCATGTCTTGCAGGGAGAAAGGCCTATGGCTGTAGGCAATAAGACAATAGGTCGTTTTCATCTCGATGGAATTCCACCGGCTCCGAGGGGCATCCCACAGATTGAAGTAACATTCGACATCGACGCTAATGGTATTCTTCATGTGACTGCAAAAGACAGAGGAACCGGCAAAGAACAGAGAATCAGAATTGAAGCATCATCAGGGCTTAGCGATGATGAAATAAAAAGAATGCGTGATGAAGCTAAAGCCAACGAGGAAGCTGACAGAAAAGCACGTGAAAAAGTCGATAAGATAAACACTGCCGACAGTATGATTTTTACTACTGAAAAGCAACTCAGAGAGTTTGGCGACAAACTCCCTGCCGATAAAAAGCCTGCAATTGAAAATGCATTGGCCAAGCTTAAAGAAGCTCATAAAAAGCAGGATATTGAGGCTATAGATAAAGCTCTTGCCGAACTAAATTCAGTATGGCAGGTTGCTTCGGAAGAGATGTACAAAAATGCTCAGAATACCAGCCAGACAACTTCACAACCAGGTCCCGGACAGCCAGGCCCCGGACAAGCTAATGATGGTCCAAAGTCGGGAGGTGATGAGGTTACTGATGTGGATTTTGAAGAGGTAAAATAAACACCATGGAATTAAGGGACGTTGCTTTTACGTCCCTTTTTTACTGACAGTTTCTCCTTTGTGTCCTTCGTGTGTACTTTGTGTTCTTTGTGGTTAAGAAAAAAAATAAACCACTAAGAGCACAAAGGTAAATCACAAAGAGCACAAAGGATTTTTTTATACAATCTGGTTTCCACTGATTTTTGTACTTTTATATAAAATTTTGCGTTTCCTGTTCATGAAATCGAAAATAATTACCATCCTTATTTTGATAACTTTATCAGTCTCAGCGATATGCCAGACTGACATGGATTTAAATAAGACCGATGCAAAGGGAAGGAAACAGGGACACTGGATCAAAAAAAATCCTGACGGCAAAATTCAATACGAAGGAATATTTAAAGACGATCACCCTGTTGGTGAATTTAAAAGATATTTTGAGGATAATACACTGAAATCTTTACTTATTTACAGCAGCGACGGAAGGGAAGCTTATGCAACCATCTACCATCCAAACGGTTTTATCGCATCTCAGGGGAAATATGTTAATCAGCTTAAAGAGGGTAAATGGAAGTTCTACTCCCAATATGTGAATGGATATCTTTTAAATGAAGAAGAGTACTCAAATAATATAAGGAATGGACCCTCTCTGAAATATTTTCCTGACAGCACCATCGCTGAAAAATTAAATTATACAAATGGAATAAAAGATGGAGAATGGCTGCAATACTTTGCAAATAGTCAGATTTACCTGAAAGCTTTTTACTCAGGTGGGATGTTAAATGGTAAATTTGAGGTATGGTTCAGCGATGGGAAACAGGAGGTTTCAGGAGCATATAAAAATAATCTGCGAGAAGGCAAATGGCTCATCTATAAAGAAGATGGTACACTGCAATATGAAATCAACTATGTTTCAGGAATAACAAATGACCATCAAATGGAAATTGATGGAGCTAATTTAATCGATAGTCTTGAAAAAAATAAGGATAAAATTGCTGATCCTGAAAAAACCGGTGTTCTAAGATAATGAATGAAATTACTCTTTTTCTGAAAAGAGGAATCAAAGTTTTCCTTATCCTGGTATTTGTTTTCACAGAGACTTCCCTTTTTGGACAAGGGGGAGAATATAATTACTTCTACAGGGTATATTTCAGGGATAAAGGTGCTAATTCTATTGATGATTTTTCACCCTCAGACCTTCTTTCTGAGAAAGCTATTTACCGGAGGGAAAAATCTGGGATTGAGATAATTGACTACAGGGATCTTCCTGTCTTTTTCGGATACCTGAACCAGATATCATCTCTGGGATTTACATTGCATTGTACCTCAAAATGGCTTAATACGGCCTTGTTTAAAACCAAAACGCCTGCTGATCCCGATCTTCTGCTTGCTCTTCCGTTTGTTGCAGATGTTAAGCTTGTAAAAAATCCTGTTGTAAAAAGCCAGTACCGAGATAAGCTCGACTTTATTATTGAACAGATAAATGCTCCTTCGTTCGATCGGCCTATAACTATGGTGAATGGCTATCCTCTTCATTATTCAGGATTTGACGGAGGCGGCATTTTGATTGCAGTTCTCGACGCAGGCTTTTTTAATGCCGATAAAATCTCTTCTCTCAGCAGTTTACGAAGCCGTAATGGAATAAAAGGAACTTTCGATTTTGTTGATAATGATCGGTTTGTATATGACTACTCTACACATGGAACAGCTGTCCTTTCTGTTCTTGCCGGACAAATTGAAGGTATAATCCACGGGACAGCCCCTGAGGCTGATTTTTTGCTGCTCAGAACAGAAGATGTGTCAAGTGAGTTTTCCTCTGAAGAAGATTTATGGGCAGCAGGAGCCGAATTAGCTGATAGTGCCGGAGCAGATATAATTTCCTCATCATTAGGATATTACAATTTTGATAATTCCTCTCTTAATTATAAATATAGTGATTTAGACGGCAACACAACTTTTGTAACCAGGGCAGCCGATATTGCCGCCTCAAAAGGAATACTGGTTGTTAACAGTGCCGGAAACGAAAGAGATGATCCCTGGATGCATATCATTGCTCCCGCTGATGGTGATAGTGTCGTGGCTGTCGGCGCTGTTGACGGTTATGAGATGATTTCCTTATTTTCTTCAGCCGGACCTTCCTTTGACGGAAGGATAAAACCTGATAACTCGACAATGGGTGTAAGCATTACTGTACAAATGTCTGTCTCATCAGTCGTAACATTAAGCGGCACCTCTTTTTCTTGTCCTGTTTTAAGCGGAATGACAGCGTGCCTGATGGAAGCTGTCCCTGATGCCACCAATTATGAAATCATTGAGGCTCTTCATTCTTCAGCTGACAGATTTAATATGCCGGATTCACTTTATGGTTATGGGATTCCGGATATGGTAAAAACACTGCAAAAGCTTCAGGATAATCACTTAATTATTCCTGATAATGCATCAGTTATTGCGCCTAACCCTACCACCGGAAGCTTTGATGTTATTTTCAGGGAGGCTCCCGGTAATCTAACTGTTGAGATTTTCTCATCGTCAGGAGTTACTATTTATAAAAATGACCTTGGAGAATATGCAGGAAGAAAACTCAGGATAACAGCTCTTTTTAATAAGGATCCGGGACTATATTTCATCAGATTAACGACAGGTATTGGTACATTTGTTCATAAAATTGTGAAGCTCTCTTATTGATCATGACTGAAAAACTTTCATTAACAGAACTACAGCAGATAATAAAGGATTCGCTTTATATAGCTTTGCCAGACCTTTATTGGGTTGTAGCAGAGATTTCTGAGATGAAGGAAAATTATGCCGGCCATTGCTATCTTGAGCTGATCGAAAAACAGCCTGATGAAATAAATGTAAGGGCAAGAGTAAAAGCAATTATATGGAGTAACCGCTACAGGTTCCTCAAATCATTCTTTGAAAGCATAACAGGTGAATCGCTCCAGGAAGGAATGAAAGTTCTTGTCAGAACAAAAGTCGAATACCATGAGCTTTACGGACTCAGCCTGGTAATTTCTGACATCGATCCTTCATTCACTTTTGGTGAGATGGCATTGAAAAGGCAAATGATTATAAAAAGGCTTGAGGAGGATGGAGTTTTTTCAATGAATAAGGAAATCAGTCTCCCTATGTTTCCTCAAAAAATAGCAGTAATTTCTTCAAAAAATGCAGCCGGCTATTCTGATTTTATCAATCATCTTAAAAAGAATAGCTACGGATATGTATTTCATACTGCTCTTTTCGAAACAGTCATGCAGGGTATTGAAACTGAACAAAGTGTAATTAATGCACTCGATAATATAGCAGAATTTCAGGGTTTGTTTGATGTTGCAGTCATAATAAGGGGTGGTGGCTCTCAGACCGATCTGAGCTGGTTCGATAACTATAATATTGCATATCATGTGACCCAGTTCCCGATTCCTGTGCTTACCGGTATAGGACATGAAAAAGATCTTTCAGTGACAGATATGGTTGCTTTTCAGGCACTTAAAACGCCAACAGCTGTCGCCGATTTCATTATTGAATCAGTTGCTGAAGCTGAAAATCATATTAATGAAATGAGCTCTGAAATTGTTGAAAGTTCAAGGATTATTCTTGAGGATAACCGGAATATGATCGAGTCTTACAGAATGAACCTGATACCGGTTGCAAGACTCATGCTATCAGATCAAAAGGAAATGCTTTCAGTCAGAATAATAGAAATGATTAATTTCGGAAAAGATTATATTTTAAGAGCAGGTTTATTGCCAGCAAATCAAAAATCGAGATTGATTTCAGCAACAGGGACAATGTCACTTGCGAGAAAATCGGAAATTGAAAGAAGCAGAATCGACCTGATGAATTTCACCCTGAATATGCTCGAAAAAATTAAGACAAGCACATCCGGATTACTTAATACTTTGAAAATTCTGGATCCGGAGAATGTGCTTAAAAGAGGATATACCATAACAATAAAAAATGGGGAAATTATAAAAAGTATTAATCAGTTAACTGAAGAGGAAGTTATTGATACTCAGTTTAGTGATGGAAGGGCAAGAAGCAAGGTAATTGAAAGACAAAAGACAAAAGATAAAAGATAAAAGAAGACCCACAAACTCCCACAAGCTCAGCGAAGTTTGTAACTTCGCAGTTAGTAAGTTGTAGTCTCAGACTACTATTTGATACCGGTCGAAGTCATAGATTTCGCCCAGCTTAAAGATGTTTAAAGCAAGAATATATCATGGCGAAGAAAGAATTTTCATTTAATGAAGCAGTTGTTGAGATCGAAAAGATCCTCAGGAACATTGAAAGCGGTGATCTTGATGTTGATAAACTGGCAGTCGAAGTAAGACGTGCTTCAGAGCTTATAAGGCAATGCCAGAAGAAATTGCACACAACTGAAGAGGAAATTAACAGCATTTTCAAGGATCTGGTATAAAAAGTAAATCAGGACCGAAGTCCTGATTTACTACTACCCTAAACCTAAATCCATGAAAAAATTCAAGTAACCTTCTGTTACTACCTTTTTCATGATATTAAACGTGAAAAGAGAGTAAATGTTACGTCAAAACCTGTATTTTTTGGGGCTTAGGTCGTTTTTTTGACCAACTGCTTATTTTTCTACACCAAGAACATCTTTGAATGCTTTAATAAAGGTTTCCTTAGGTAAAGCACCCATCGCCATTTGCGGCTGACCTGCGGTTGGAACAAACAGGAAGGATGGAATACTTCTGATTCCAAATATGGAGGAAAGCTCCTGTTCTTCCTCTGTATTGACCTTATAGACATCAAGCTTACTTTCAAATTCTTTTGAAAGCTCTTCAAGAACAGGTGCTACCATTTTGCACGGACCACACCAGTCCGCATAAAAGTCAATAATACAAGGCTTTTCACCTTCATACTTCCATTCTTTGTTCTTTTCATAATTGAATACCTTGCTTAAAAAGGTTTCTTTCGTCAAGTGCTCTGTCATATTTTATTAATAAAATTGATTATTTCTGATTCAAATATATTCTAATATTTCAATCATCATGCCATAACTTCACATCCAATCTAATTTACAAAAAATTGGTTATAAATTGTAACTTTGTCATGATCCGATAACAAATTGTCATATCTATATATGCATATATGTCTAAATGACAAGGTTTTTAAAACACTTTCAGAAGTGGTCACAGCTGAAGAAGTAAAGGCTTTCGTTATCGGGGGCTGGGTCAGGGATTGCCTTTTAAAAAGGGATCATCCGGAAAAAGATATTGACATTGTAGTAATTGGTAACGGCATTGAAATAGCAAAAAAAAGTGCCAGACGGATAGATCCTGATATTAAGGTAAGTGTCTTTAAAAATTTCGGCACTGCGATGTTTAAATGGGGTAATTTCAATATTGAGTTTGTTGGTGCCAGGAAGGAGTCGTATAAGCGGGGATCGAGAAAGCCGGTGGTTGAAAATGGTACACTTGAGGATGATCAGAAAAGAAGAGATTTTACAATTAATGCTCTGGCTATCAGTATAAATAAGGATACTTTTGGTGAATTTCTTGATCCATTTGACGGGATAAATGATCTTAAGAAAAAAATTATCAGAACACCTTTAAATCCTGACAGAACCTTCTCCGATGATCCTCTTAGAATGATCCGGGCGATAAGGTTTGCTACACAGCTGAATTTCTCAATTGAGGCAGGTACTTTCGGTTCAATAACAAAAAATGCTGAGCGTATCAGGATTGTTTCACAGGAGAGGATTATTACTGAACTGAATAAAATAATAGTGTGCGATCACCCTTCGACAGGTTTTATTCTGCTTGAAAAATCGGGACTTCTCCGGATTATTTTTCCTGAGCTCGATAATATGAAAGGAGTCTACAAAAAGGAGGGTAAAGCACATAAAGACAATTTCCTTCATTCTGTAAAAGTGCTCGACAATATTTCTAAACACACTGATAATCTTTGGCTTAGATGGGCTGCTTTGCTTCACGATATTGCCAAACCTGTAACAAAAAAATATACTCAGGAAACGGGTTGGTCATTTCATGGACATGAATATATTGGTTCTAAGATGATCCCGGATATTTTTCGTAAGCTTAAACTCCCATTGAATGAGAATATGAAATATGTTCAGAAGCTGGTTGATCTTCATCTGCGGCCAATTGTTTTATCGCAGGAGGAGGTAACAGACTCGGCAGTAAGAAGATTGCTTTTCGAAGCAGGTGATGATATTGACGATCTGATGGCACTTTGTGAAGCTGACATTACATCGAAGAATGAAACAAAGAAAACACAGCACCTTGAGAATTTCAGATATGTCAGGAGAAAGCTTAAGGAGATTGAGGAGAAAGATGCAATCAGAAATTTCCAGCCCCCTGTTGATGGCGACGAGATTATTAAAACATTCGGTATCAAACCAGGGAAAGAAGTGGGGCTTATCAAGAGCGCAATAAGAGAAGCAATTCTTGACGGAATAATCCCTAATGAACATGACGCTGCAAGGAAACTGATGATCAGGAAAGGTAAAGAAATCGGTTTGACACCTTCAGACGACTCTACTTAATCTTAAGATCGAGCAGGATAGGGAGATGATCACTGAATCCTCCCTGGTATTTGTATCCCCGGTAAGTCGAATTAGGGCTTTGCCCGGGATATTTCGGATCGTTTTGCAGAAGAAAATCAGGCTGAAAAATCCTGAGCATCCCGGGACCTGTAGATAGTCCGCTCTTCCCTTCAATAAATACATCCGAGATAATAACCTGGTCAATCATTTCCCATGTCCCCATATACCGGTAGGTACCAGATCCTGCCGGCAAACCTGCTGACAGATTTATCATTGATAATCCGGACTTTAATTTTCCTGAAAGCAGATTTAATGTTTGATCATCAGGTGTAGAGTTAAAATCTCCGATGATTATTATTCCTGCTTTTCCATTTGAACATGAAGCAATTGAATCGGTTTTATTTTTAACCATTTCAGCAATTTTCAGCCGTTGGCTTTCTCCTGCAAGGACACCTCCCCTTCGTGACGGCCAGTGATTGACAAATAAATGAATAGTATCTTTCAGAAGTGTACACTTCAAATAAAGGACACTTCTTGTCAGAAATTTTTCATCACCAGATACCGGTGGTATAAAATATTTATAATCAAGGATATTCACATAATCTTTCCTGTAAATAAGACAAACATCTATACCTCTTGAATCGGGAGAATCTTCATGAATTATTCCATAATTATATTTCGACAGATTTGTTCCAAACACAAGATCCTCAAGTACTTTCCGGTTTTCAATTTCACAAAAACCAACTAATGCTGGAGGATTCCACTCCCCTGCTGCGATAATAACTTTGTGAAGCGAGTTTAATTTCTTTTCATACCTCTGGTAATTCCATCGTCTCACTCCAGCAGGAAGAAACTCATCATCGTCTGTAAGCGAATCATTATAGATATCAAACAGATTTTCAACATTATAGAACATCAATCTTACAGGATACGTATTTACATCCTGAGGATATCCCTTAATCAGTGATAATAACAGCAGCGAAAGGGTACCGGTAAACCTGGTCACGATACCTTTTGACATATAATGTAAAAACCAATAAAATCAATATGCATTAAGCCAGCGGTATCTTCTGGCGCTTTCGCCAAATTTTACTGCCAGTGTTATTTCATGAGTACCAAAGCTTTGTGTTCTTATATCTGTTAATGTAAAGTCGACAGCATATCCAAAATGGAACCTGTCGTACTTTAGTCCCAACAATAGAATTATTGCATCGTTCGTCCTCCATGATAATCCCAGCCAATAATCATTTTTGTAATAGACTCTTGCAGTAAGGTCCATCTGAATCGATCTTAAGAGTATGTCGGAGGATTTAAGAAAGACAGATGGTTCAATTGTCCATGTATTGGGCACAAGTTCGAATTTATATCCACCAGTAAGGAAATAGTGGCCAAGCTCGTTTCTGTTGACAGCTGTAGTATCAGCAAACATCAGTGCACCTCGTGTTATATTTGTCATAGCGAAGCCGACATAATATCTTACTGTTGTGAAACTTGCTCCAAAATTAAAATCAGGAATAAAAACGGATTTGTCATAGTTATCCAGGAAAGGATCATTAGGATCACTTAGTAGCACGTTATCTGTATTTATAGCGAACTGGTATCCTGTAAAGCCAAGACCAAAAGCAAGGTTATTAGGAACACCATCTGTGCGACCCATAGTTATATGGTAAGCATAAACTACCTCAAATCCTGTACGTCTCATTATTCCATTATTGTCGCTAAAGATATAACCACCAAGACCCACTTTGCCACCTCTCGTAGGCTTGATAAGTTTCTTTCTTACAGAAGTGGATTTTGATATATAGCTGTTTCTCAGCAATCGTGTCTGAAAACTGGCGGCATAAGTGGCAGGGGCATTTGCAAGTCCAACCCACTGTTCCCTGGCTGTAAGCGTAACAGTTGTATAACCATCGCGTCCTGCAAATGATGGATTCACCAGAAAGCCGTTCATAATATACTGGCTGTACATCGGAACCTGTTGTGCGATGGAGATACCACAAAGAAAGCTAATTACAATCAGCGATAATAATTTTTTTAAAAATCTCATATATCTTTTCTTCAAATTATACAGATAATTACCTTATTACACTTATTACACCTGATCTCTGTTTAGATCCATCATGCAAGTCTAAAATATAATGATATGAATCTGTCGGTACGAGTCTTCCATTAGAATATCTTCCATCCCATGGTTCTGCCAACGGATTCTTTGTATGGTAAATCAGTTTGCCCCATCTGGTGTAAACCTTGATTTCAGCATTCGGGTAAATGTCGATATTCTTTATTACCCAGGTATCGTTATGTCCAGGAGACTGGTCGGGTGTAATGATATCTGGAATTTCTAGACAGTTATAAGATCCGATGAAACCAACGTCTGCACTATCCTTTTTA
>JAPLEC010000126.1 GCA_026391515.1 Bacteroidia bacterium
GAAGAGCCGAAGGTTGAACAGCAGCAACAGGCTCCAGTAGCACCTGCTCAGGAACCAAAGGTAGCTCCTCAGCCGCAGGCTCCGGTTAAACCGGTTGTTGCACCAAATATCGTACCTCAACCCAAAGTTGATCTTAGTAAAATGAGCACTGAGGAACTGAATAAACTGCTTCAGAACGCAATCAAAGTGGAAAATTTTGAAGAAGCTGCCAGAATACAGGATGAGATCAATAAGAGAGTACCGGGTGCAGAATTTAAGGGCAAATCATATACCGACCTGACAACTCTCCTGAATAAAACTGTTCAATCCGAAGATTTTGTAAAAGCTCAGAATATTCAGGATGAAATTAACCGCAGGGAATCTTCAGGTGTTATTAATGATATACCTTTACCAAGACTTGAGAAGATGTTGCAGGATGCAGTCAAGGCCGAAGATTACACCAGAGCAGTAACTCTTCAGGAAGAAATAAAAAAGAGGAAAAAGTAATAATATATGAAATTTTGTAATCAACTATGAAAAACTTAATAAGGTTAAATCTGCTTATTGTCTTTGTGACAATACTTGTAACTGCTTGTGGTACAACAGGTAATGGTGTACTATACACAGAGAGATCTATTGTTCCTACTGATGTCAAATATCAGCGTGTTGCTGTGCTTCCGAACAGATTACCCCTTAATTTACAGGATCCGGAAAGATGGAAAAAATTCAACTGGAATGTGATGAAAACTCGTTTTGAAAAAGAAGGGTTCCAGGTCATTGACTATTCTACATCTGTTGAAATGTTCAATAAATCTGGATTACCGCTTGAAGACACTAAAATTTCACGCGATAAATATGCTGAGCTGGCTGAAGAAATGAATGCAGATATATTGGTATTTCCCTATTATGGAACAAGCTACAGGGTCACCGGAATTACCGATAAAAATAATTACGAAGTGGTAGGATCACTTCAGGTCTACCTTGCACATCAGAACGATTTTATGACCCGAATTGATGTTGAAGGCAATGATTATTTTAATACCTATAATAAAATTGTCCCGGTTGCAGGGTTGCTATTGACATTGTTGGTACAAGCGGTTGCTGAAGATCCTAATGTAATTATAGCAGTGAGTCTTATAACTCCTTTAGCCTCAATAGCCACTTTGGTTCCTTATCTTAAACCTGCCAATAAAAGGTATGAAAAGGCGTTCAGATTAGCGATAAATAAAGGCCTTGATCAGTTCTTTGCAAAATACACGGGTCGAACAACTACTGCAGTTCCGGCAAAAGTAATACCAGCAGCAACTACAACAACTAATGCCCCGGCAACTAAACCTGCTGCAACTCCTTCTGCTACTCCTGCAACAGAGAAACCTTTATCCTCTTTGACAATTGAAGAACTTCAGAAGATGAAACAACAGGCAATTGATGCCAAAGATTTTAAAAAAGCAGCTGCTATCAAGGAGGAGTTAGACAAGAGAATTAAAAAATAATTAATGATGAAAGTCCTGAAAAACTATATACTGGTTTTTTGTATCCTTACCGGATTAAGTTCCGGGGCTTTTAGTCAGGTATCTCTTTATCTTTTTACAGACGAAATAAATCTTGGCAAAAAACAGGACATTCCATTACTTTCTCCATCAATCAAAGAAGCCTTGACTGATAACGGATTTATTATTAAAGATGCAGAAGGAGATAATGTAAATGTGCTCCAGATAAAAATTTCGACACGGGAAGGATCTGAATCCCAGGGAATATTTACAAGTTTTGCGGATGTTTATTTCTCCTTGAAAAACAAAGATGGAAAAGTCATTGGAGAAAAATCTCTTATCGGATTGAAAGGTGTTGGTTTGAATTTTGCCGGTGCAGGGATCGATGCTATCAGGAAAAGTTCAGGGAAGGTTGTACCAGAAATCCTTCAGGTTTTAAGTGATCACAAAGCAGAAATTGCAGTTTATACAGCTGCAATAAACCAGACGACAGATGGATCAAGGAGTGTTGATGGAATGCCACCCGAGATTGTAATTTCATCACCACTGCTTTTCAGAAATGCAGTCATTTCCACAAGAAGCCCGAAAATGAAAATTGAAGGCTCTGTTGCCGATGCAAGCGGTATTGCAAAACTCACAATTAACGATGAAGACATACCAATCTCCTCTACTGGTAATTTTTCAACTGAACTATCAGTTAATGAAGGCATTACTCAAATTATTATAATTGCTGAAGATAAATATAAAAATCAGGCAAGCAAGGTATTTTCGATTGACAGGTCAGGAGATGTTCAAACCAAACCTGGTGCCGTAACAGATCTTTCATCAGGCCCGGGAATTTTTTATGCTGTAATAATTGGCATTAACGATTATCAGGACCAGGGCATAACACAGCTGGATAATCCGATAAATGATGCCACCACCTTGTATGAAACTCTGATAAGCAACTACACTTTTAACCGGGGAAATATTTATTTCCTTAAGAATCCTGTCAGGTCACAGATCATTATCGCTTTCGATGAGCTTTCGAAAAAAGTTACAAACAACGATAATTTGCTAATTTTCTATGCCGGACACGGGCAATGGGACAATAAGAAAAAGCTTGGCTACTGGCTTCCTTCAGATGCCAAAACTTCGAATACTGCAGAATGGATTTATAATTCAACAATACAGGATATTATCGCAAGTATTCCGGCAAAACATACATTGCTCATTGCCGATGCATGTTTCAGCGGCAGTATTTTTAAAACGCGCAAAGCTTTTAATGACGCTCCTCCGAGTGTTGAAAAATTATATGAGCTTACCAGCCGTAAAGCCATGACCAGCGGAACAATGACTGAAGTACCCGATAAAAGTGTATTTCTTGAATATCTCAATAAAAGACTGAAAGAAAATAAAGAACCTTATCTTTCTTCGCGGCAGTTATTTACCAGTTTTGAGGAATCCGTCTCGAACAACAGTCAGAGTACTCCGCAATACGGAACAATTCAGGATACAGGTGATGATGGAGGTGATTTTATTTTTATAAGAAAAGCTGGTAATCAATAATCCGGGTTTAAGCTATTATGCTGAGGATACTCGATAAACTTCCGCGGCTCATAATAATTCTTTTTGCCAGAAACCACGACATTAAAGTATTTATTAGTCTCATTCATTTGAGGATCACCCCATCCAGACCAGTAATAGTTAATAAAATCATCAAAATTCTGAGATTTTCCATATTCGTAAAGGCAAACATCTACTAATTCCATATTATTAAATTGCAGATCTTCTATACCATAATAATCCGATAAGTAATTGATTATATCTTCAGGAATATCAGGCAGTGTAAAATCCTTGCTTGATGGTTTAACATAAACATTCCATGTCACGTTAAATCCGTATGTATCCGTGAAAGTTGATGAGTGATAACATGATAAACGAACTATATCAGGCTGATCATTAATATCGAAATCATAAGAAATGCTCCAGGGAAGACTCCCGTAGCCTGTCGCACTGCCATCAAGTAATTCAACATAATTTGGAATATCATCAGAATAAATAATTGAAGAGAAAATTTTACCGCTTAATATACCATACAGATAAGTTCTTGTATAATTATCTGGCAGAAAAGAAGATGGTGAGCTGAAACTGATAGGCGTTGATACTAATGATGAAAAAATACTGTAAGATCCTGATGTAAAGTTATTTTCGGAATACCTGTCAACTGATAGCTGCAAATGACTGTAAGTATTGGTATTTAAAGAAATACCTGCAGTTTCAAAATCACTGTTCATTGCTGATAAGCTTATATTTGTGGTTTGTCCAACAGTCAATCCGTCAACAAATTTGTAGAGTTCGCCAGTACCTGTATTCAACCTTATTAATAGACCTTTTGGTAAATCGCTATATATAGAAATCGAAAATGTCGTTGTAGAAAGGTCTCCATAGTAAGTAGTGATATTTGAATAGGCATTTGCAAGTAAATATGATGTATATGTCGGGACATCTGTAAAAGTAACATAAGCGTCTCCAAGGTAGGTACTGGATGTTGTCTTTAGCTCAAGGCTAAAAGGTAATATATCGATATATGAAGTTATTGTGATATTTATATATGTTTCATATTCTTTAATAAAACAACGACTTAAATCAAATCTTTTCAGGGTTACATTTTCCTTGTTCACCTCAAATACAACTTCTTCCCCGTTGTTTATTTGTTCTGAATAGATTAAGTCGCCATCCGGTGTATTGGCAAAATAATTTACATAATCATAGTAAGAGTAATAATCAGCAGGGATTGTCAGTGAGATCAATTTGCCGTTATTCTTTGAATCATTTTTATTACAGCCGGGAATGAAAATATAACCAGCAAGGATTAGAAAAAACAGAATTCTTTTAGCATTCATGTTAAGATTTATATATATCAAAATTAAGCAAATTTGACCTATAATTTGACGATTTTACATTAAAAAAATAAACCCCATCATTTCTGAAGGGGTTTGTACCCGGAGCCGGAATCGAACCGGCACAGTATTGCTACCACTGGTGTTTGAGACCAGCGCGTCTACCTATTCCGCCATCCGGGCTAAAGAAAGAACGCTCCACCCTGCCGTCCGGGCAGGTCTGCGAAAATAGACATTTTTATTTTTTCTGAATAAACTCCCTTATAGCTTTTTCGATTCCATCTGCATCAAAACCGCACTCTTTATAAAGCTCTTGCTGTGTACCCTGCTCCACAAAATAATCCGGAATCCCCAGACGCCTGACTTCAGCAGAATAACCATTATCGCACATAAACTCGATGACTGCACTGCCGAATCCTCCTTTCAATACTCCGTCTTCAACTGTTATTATTTTTTTAAAGTTTTTGAAAACTGAATGAAGCACTTCCTTGTCGAGAGGAGCGACGAACCGCATATCCCAGTGAGTTACCATAATTGATTC
>JAPLEC010000234.1 GCA_026391515.1 Bacteroidia bacterium
TTGCTTGATTCCGTAAAAACTATAAACAAAGGAGAGTATTGCAATAAAGCCAAATATTACAAAATATGGATCAAAAGGAATGAAATCACCGATCATATTAAGGCCGCCAAGAATAAACAAAATAAGAAATGCACAATAGAAGCTTATTGACAGGATCTTGAGCCAGTTAAGAGTTATAACATCTGAAGTATAAGAAATAATATTTTTAAGATACACCTGGTGCTTCCGTATCTCAATGAATGCCAGAATATTATATACGGTAACAGACAGGAAAAAAGTTGTGCTGTAAACAAGTCTCAAAGGGATAAATCTGTCGGGGGCGAAAAAAGTCCTGAGATTTTTAAGCAACGGAACTGATCTGAAAATAACCGATACTGTAAAGAAAACAACAAAGGGAATAAAGTGAAGCAATTCAAGCCAGTTAAATTTTCTTTTAGGATCGGTCATATATTTTACATACAGATACAGCAGGGGACCATAACACAAAGAAACAAAATGGAATGAATACATTTCAATTACTTTGGAGTTTATCAGTGCAAAAATCAATTCAGTACAAATAAGAAATAACCATGTAGCCATCAGCCTGTTAGCAACAGTAAACGGCTTTTTCATTGAAATGAGCAATCCAGAAAAAAATGATTGTGATATACCTATGTATAATATAGGATCAATATATTTTATAGGATCTATATTCACCATAAAAAATTTTCAGTTAATCGTTCAAATATAACGAAAAGCAAACTATATTTGGTATTTTTAAACCTGAACCGGAAATGAAATCTTAAGCACTAAGATTTCATTCTGTTTATGTAAATAACTACTAATCAGGCATATATGAGCATTCTATTAAATAAAGATTCCAGAGTACTGGTCCAGGGTTTTACCGGCAGCGAAGGTACTTTTCACTCAACACAGATGATTGAATATGGGACTATAGTAGTGGGAGGGATCACACCCGGCAAAGGAGGACAGATGCATCTTGGTTACCTGTATTCAATACCGTAAGGGAGGCAGTTGAAAAAACCTCGGCAGATGTTTCTGTAATTTTTGTCCCTCCTGCTTTTGCAGCCGATGCTATTCTTGAAGCAGCAAACGCAGGAATCTGCCTGATTGTGGCTATAACGGAAGGAATTCCTGTATCAGATATGGTTATGGTGAAGGATTATCTTAAGCAATTCAACTGCAGGCTGATAGGTCCTAATTGCCCCGGAATAATAACACCCGGAGAAGCCAAGGTCGGTATTATGCCCGGCTTCATTCATAAAAAAGGATCTGTCGGGATAATTTCAAGATCAGGAACTCTTACTTATGAAGCAGTTGACCAGGTCACTAAACTTGGGCTTGGACAATCGACATGCATTGGTATCGGAGGAGATCCTGTCGTTGGAACCACAATCCTCGATGCTGTTAAGCTGATGATGGATGACAAGGAAACAGAAGCGATAGTGATCATTGGCGAAATAGGCGGAAACATGGAGACCGAAGCAGCTGAATGGATTAAAAAGAATGGAACTAAACCGGTAATTGGTTTTATTGCCGGACAAACTGCCCCAAAAGGACGCAGAATGGGACATGCCGGAGCGATAATAGGAGGGAAGAATGACACTGCAGCAGCAAAAATGATTATCATGAAAGAGTGCGGAATCCATGTCGTCGAATCACCGGCAGACATAGGAATTACTGTAGCTTCTGCACTTGGCAGAAAGAGAAAGCTTTAAAGGCGATAGAGGCTATAGAAGCTTTAGAGGTCGTCAACCTATTTATGCCCTCTACAGCCTTTACGGCCTCTACAGCATCTAAAGCTTTTTCATATATTTACAGGAATTTAAAATCTGAAACAATGGGACTACTAACAGGAAAAACCGCTCTCATTACCGGAGCCTCAAGAGGCATTGGGAAAGCAATCGCCATTCTGTTCGCCCGTGAAGGTGCAGATATCGCAATTACAAATATTGCCGACGATGAAGAGTTCAGGAATGCTGTTCTGGAGATTGAAGGACTCGGTGTAAAAGTTAAAGGCTACGTATCAGATGCTGCAAATTTTGATGACTCTCAGAGAGTTATCAATGAGGTTGTAAAAGACTTTTCAAAGATCGATGTACTTGTGAATAATGCCGGTATAACCAGAGATACGCTGCTTATGCGAATGTCAGAAGAGCAATGGGATTCGGTAATTGCAGTAAACCTGAAATCGGTCTTTAACTTCACCAAAGCTGCAATT
>JAPLEC010000286.1 GCA_026391515.1 Bacteroidia bacterium
AAGATAATTGCTCAATCCTGCATAATTTCTGGCCGAACTGAACAAATAGTCCTCAGGTCTTTCAACAATCAATTCCACAACAGGATTATTATGAATATAATCCAGCTTTTCATCAAAAAACTTGTTTGAGGAAATCTCCTCAGCATGATTTCCATCTTGCCATAGTTTATAGTCCTTAATCGCCTTCAAATTATCGCCTGCCTGTTTAAAATTTCAGCATCCATTCTCTTCTGCTTTCCTGTTTATTAATTATCCGCTTAATAATAGCTTTAGAAGTAAACTTTTTAAAATCCCTTAAAATTTCTGATAATGTTATTTTGCCAGTTGCTCTGGCAATTAAATGAATATGACTGGACATTATACAATATCCATATATTTCTAATCCTTTTTCTTTTATACAATACCCTAAGGCATCAATTATAATAAACTTATAATTATTATGGGTGAAAATATCAATCCATCCTACTACTGTCAAGGTTAGGAAATAGCATTTAGTTTGATCCCAAATTCTATATTTATCCGACATAGCACGAGGATTAAAATACTAATATACGAATAATTGTAGGTAAACTGGTTACAAATCCGCGCCAGCGGAACAGGGTAACCACGTTTGCGAGCTCGGCGAAGTCAATTCCGCTCCAGCGGAACAAGGTAACCTCGTTAGTGAGCTCGGCGAAGCCAAATCCGCGCCAGCTTTTTAAAACTTAGAATTTTAAATAAAAATCCTTCGTAAGTTTTATATATTCTTCCGTAAACTCGTGTCTCTTACCACGTTCGATAGTAAGAAATTTCTCTGCAGCCTTTTGCTTATGCTTTGAAAATGTCAGAATTAACCTTCTGATTTCGCTCGTCGGCAATGGTTTTATTTTCAATATGTTATTACAATAAAAACCATGCTCCTGTGCTTCAGATATAAAAATATTTCCTTCAGCATAAGGCATTATTATCTGAAATCTTCCTTCTTCACTTATCAATCGTGAGGCACCTCTCAGAAGTTCATTTATATTTAAAGTATCATTATGCCGGGTAGCAGATTTTCTTAGATCGGGATTTTTCAACGAATTAGTAAAATAAGGCGGATTAGTTACTATTAAATCGAATTTAAGGGTCCCGGGATTAAAATTTTGCAGGTCGGTATTTTCAACTTTTATCTTATTACTCCATTTGCTGTTTTCCACATTTTTCAGAGCCTGTTCAAATGAACTGTGATCCGGTTCGATGGCGAATATTTCAACACTGCTCCTCTGTGCAAGCATTAAAGCTATAAGACCTGTTCCTGTCCCGATATCAAGGATTTGCTTAACTCCGGCGACATTTGCGCAGGCACCAAGAAGAACCCCGTCTGTTCCGACTTTAAAGGTACATTTGTCCTGGTAAATGGTAAATTGCTTGAAGCTGAAGTAGTTATTAGCCATAGAAAAATCAGAATTTTTCATTCACACCAAGACCAAACAGGGCAAAATCGTATTTAACAGGATCTTGAGGATCGAATTCACGTAACAAAGCTGTCAGCTCTTCCACCGCTTTCCAGTCGTTTATTTTCCTGGTCAGCAGTCCAAGCTTTCTTGCAGTATTTCCTGAATGCAGATCGAGAGGAATATAAAGCATTGAAGGATCAATCCTTTTCCATACTCCAAAATCAACACACCGGTTATCTTTCCGTATCATCCATCTTAGAAACATGTTAAGTCTTTTACCTGCAGCTCCTTTTTTAATATCTGCAAAGTGTTTTTCTGTTCTCGAAGGATGAGGCAGTGAAAAAAAACAGTCACGCAGATGCATGATACCATCCTTCAGAGAGCCGCTGGATTTCATCCCTTCCAATAGAATATCCTCCATACTGGAGTATGAATCATAAATATTCCTTAGAGCTGTGATAAAATAGATGCAATCTGTTCCGTTAAAAGTTCTGTGAATAAATTTGCTGAATTTTTCAATTTCCTTTTTATCGGCGTTACGGATGAAATCAAATGGTTTATTATCCATTATTCCAATCAATTGCCGTGCGCTTCTCAAAATAAGGTCTCTCCGTCCCCAGGCTATTGCAGCAACAAGAAATCCTGAAATCTCTCTGTCGCGCAGATCAGAGAAGATGTGAGGAATAGAAACAGGATCGGACTCTATGAAAGATTGATTATTATACTTCAGATATTTCTCTTCGAGAAATTGTTTCATCTCCCTGGCAGGAATGCCTTTGTATGATCTTTTAAGATTCATTTATAATAAGTCCGTCTTTGATCTGAAAGATACGGTCCGACATATTTGCCAGCTGGCGGTCGTGTGTAACAATTACGATGGTTTGTCCGAAAGTATCTCTGAGCTTAAAGAAAAGCTTATGCAGTTCATTTTTATTCTCCGTATCCAGATTCCCGGAAGGTTCATCGGCAAGAATTACCGAAGGATTATTTACCAGTGCTCTGGCAACAGCGACACGCTGCTGCTCGCCTCCGCTGAGCTCTGATGGTTTATGTTCCAATCTGTCTGTAAGACCCAGAAAACCAAGCAATTCGGTTGCTCTTGATTCAGCTTCAACCTTGCCTTTTCCTGCAATATAAGCAGGGATACAAACATTTTCCAGTGCCGTAAATTCAGGAAGAAGCTGATGAGACTGGAACACAAATCCAATATTATTATTTCGGAAAGAAGCCAGTGCTTTGCCCTTTAATTTGCTTATATCTGAACCATTATAAAAAATCGTGCCGCTGTCGGCTTTATCAAGAGTACCTATTATCTGAAGCAGGGTCGTTTTACCTGCACCGCTTGCACCAACAATTGCTACAATTTCCTTGTTGTTGACTTCAATATTAATTCCTTTAAGGACCTTCAGGTCGCCGAAAGATTTTGTTATTCCTGTGGTTTTAATCATTTTATTCCAGGAGTATAAACAATCCGTACTTTTTGTGAAGGGTAAATCAGATCGTTTTAAGAAATCAGATTCAATTATTTGTCAGTCAGTGTAATCGTACTTATATTCATCAGTAACCTCGTTCACATCTTTTTTGATGCTGTCTGAGACTCCATTTACATCTTTTTTTAAATTGTCGGTTGCTTCATTTACATCTTTAGTAATATTATCTGAAATATTTGTAACGTCTTTCCTGATAGAACTGCTGACATCATTTATATCGTTACGAATATCTCTTGTACTCGTTTCAAATTCCTGCTTGATGTCGTCAGTAGCTTTTTTAAACTCGCGCATTCCTTTTGCAAGGCTTTTTGCAATTTCAGGAAGCTTATCTGCGCCAAAAAGAAGTAAGGCAACAATAATAATAACAAATATCTCGGGGCCGCTCATAAAATCCTCCTAATTAAATCATCATTTCAGATGTAAAGTTAGAAAAGTTTAATAATATTCATCAATATTAACATAGGCGTAAAAAAAGAGGTTGTCTTTCCGGCAACCTCCTTTATTTCTTTCTTGTAACATCTCAGGCTTTTACAGCCACTTTAGCTTCTTCAGGTTCATCACCTTTCTTCTTTATTGTATCGTACATCAAGGCTGTCGCTACGAAAACTGATGAATAAACTCCGGTTCCAATCCCAACGAGCAATGCAAACATGAATCCGCGGATCACAGCTCCGCCGAAGATGAACATTGCTACAATTGTCAGAATAACCGTCAGGGTTGTATTGATCGTTCTGCTCAGAGTCGAATTTATAGCCATATTAAGAACTTCTCTTAACGGACGTTTGCGGTATAGCGGGATATATTCTCTCAGCCTGTCAAATACAATTACAGTATCATTGATTGAAAATCCGATTATTGTCAGAATTGCAGCAATAAATGCCTGGTCTATCTCCATTGAGAATGGCATTATTCCCCAGAAAATTGAATAGACGCCGATAACAAGCAGAGTATCATGAGCCAGTGACATCACGGCTCCGAAACCATATTGCCAATATCGGAATCTCATAAAAATGTACAGGAACATAAGGACCAGTGATATTCCGATAGCATAGATGGCATTTATTTTAATGTCAGCAGCGACAACCGGACCGACAGTTTCAGAACTTTTCATGTAATTGTCCAGAAAATCTTCTTTGGAAACATTATCACTCAGAAAACTTTTTAGTCCTTCATACAGTTTGGTATTAACCTCATCTGCTACCCCGGTTTCATTGATCTTATACTTGGTTGTAATTTTAACCTGGTTATCGCTTCCGAAAATAACAACCTGTGGCAGCTCGCCGAAAGATTGGTTAAGTCTTGCTGCAATATCCGCAGTAATAACAGGCTTATCAAACCGAACTACAAATGTCCGGCCTCCGGTGAAATCTATACCCGGATTAAGCCCTCTGACAAACAATGAGATAACACCTGCAAGAAGAATTGCTGCTGAACCTATATAAAAATATTTTCTCATCCCGATAAAATCTATCTTCGTATTTTTAAAGACATTGGCAGTAATTTTTATTGAGAATTTAAGATCTGCATTTTTTTTCAGAAGGCTGTCATAAATGAGTCTGGTAATAAATATCGCAGTGAACATTGAAGTCAGAATACCAATTACCAGAGTAGTAGCAAAACCTTTTATCGGACCCCGTCCAAAAATATATAATACAATTCCAGTTAATATAGTTGTGACGTTTGAGTCAATAATTGCAGAATATGCTCTGCTATAACCTTCTGAAATTGCGAGTTTTATACCCTTCCCCGCTCTGAGCTCTTCCCTTATCCTTTCATATATAAGCACGTTGGCATCGACCGCCATCCCCATTGTGAGAACCATACCTGCAATTCCGGGGAGTGTAAGCACAGCGCCCAGTGATGCAAGTACTCCAAATAAAAGAAAAACGTTTGTTATCAGAGCAATATCAGCAATTGTTCCAGCACTTTTACTGTAATAGAATATCATAAATGCAAGAACAAGGGCAAATGCAATCACAAAGGAAATAAAACCGGAATTGATAGCCTCCTTGCCAAGGGTCGGTCCCACTATTGTGTATGATTCTATCCTTGCAGGAGCCGGCATCTTACCTGATTTGAGGATGTTCGCAAGGTCAGTGGCTTCTTCAATTGTAAAATCGCCTGTGATCTCAGTATTTCCGGCAGAAATCTCATTTACAACTCTTGGATAAGAACGAACATAGCCGTCAAGGACAACAGCTATACAGCGATGAAGCTCATTTGCTCCTCCCTTATTTTCAATAGCCTGCTTTGTCATTGTTCTCCAGATCTCTGCTCCGTTGCGGGTCATGTTAAAATTGACATTAACTTCAGATCCGGTAATTCCCGTAGAAGTACGGGCAGATGAAATAGCATCGCCAGTCAGCTTTGGAATACCATTTCCGATATTTATTGCATGAAGCTCATATGATGTTTTTGTAATATCATATTTATGAGGATTCTGGCTCCAGTAGAATTTAATGTTGCTCATCGGTCGTTCAACCACCTGGTTGTTGATCATCACTTTTATCTTTTGGGCAGCGAAAATAGCTCTTATCTGCTTCATTTTCAGATAACTATTGACCTTTGCAGTATCTGTCCCTTTTGCCAGTCCAACCATACACGATGGATAGGGCTGCCCCTGTTTATCCACTCTTGGTGACAATATACTCCAGAGAGGATTCTGAAGTGCCAATTCGTCACGTGAAGAAGGCTGGGCAGTAGCTGTGGTGTCTTTTTTAATCAGCTCGAGCAGTGCTTTGTCTGTCATTGTTGTTGTATCAGCAGAAGTTTTCTGATCAGCAGTTTTTGTTTTAACAGTATCTGTTCTTTCTTTGTTAACCTGCATTGCCCTCAGCAATTTATCAGCTTGGTCAAGAGCTCCGATAACCTCGCTGTTCTCATATGTTTCCCAGAATTCGAGGTTTGCAGTTCCCTGAAGCAGCTCACGTACTCGTTTGGAATCTTTCTGTCCGGGCAGGTCAATCAGGATACGTCCTTTTATAGAAAGTTTTGTAATAGTAGGCTGTACAACGCCAAAACGGTCGATTCTTTCTCTGAGTATGCTGAAAGCATTATCAATAGCGATAGTAACTTCAGCATCAAGCGCTTTCATAACTTCATCATTGGTAGAATTGAATTTAATATTTCGCGCCTTCATTTCAGGTGCCTGGTAGAAAATTGCATAAAGTTTCTGATTTGGACCTATTTCCTCGAATGCTCTTCTAAAAAGCGTAAGATAATCAGCCTGACTCTGTTTCTGGAGTTCATTTGCACGGGCAAGTGCATCAAGAAATGTTTTGTTAGTGCTATGGCTTGACAATGTCTTAAGAATATCTTCGATGGAGATATCAAGGATTACATTCATTCCTCCTTTCAGGTCGAGACCCAGATTTATTTCCTTTTTCTGGCACTCTTTATAAGTCTTGCCAATAAAGCTCCATTGATCTTTAGTAAGTGATGCAATTGAGTCAATGTAATTTGTTTCTTTTACAAGGTCGCCTTTAGCATATTCTTTTGCATCCTTTTTTACCTTATAAGTTGCTCCGGTAAATGAAAGCTGGTAAATCGACACTAACACCAATGCAATTGTTAGAATGATAATAGCTGCTTTGTTCTGCATTTGTTTTCTTTTGAATTATTCTGTAATTATTCCTTATTCTTATTTATTGAGGCGCAAATATATTAATTTTTTACAAAAAAAAGGCTGAATATGCACTATCCAGCCCAAGTATATTTTAATTAACTCTCTTTTACTGAAGCAGTTTTTCGTAATCAGTTTCAAGAGGTTTTTTGTTCAGGAAGTCATAAAGGGCAAGAGAACGAAGATTATAGAAATAATTCCAGTAATTCTGTAATGACTGTATATATGCCCTTCTGTTCTGGTCCTTTTTGGTATCGGCATTATTGAGTTCCAGCACTTCAATTTTGCCAATCAGGAATCTTTGTTTTGTAACTTCGTACATTTTCATTGCAACAGTATCAGATTTTGCAGCAGTGGCAACTTGTTCGGCCTGCAGGTTGAACTGCTCGACGTCGAGATAGAGATTCTGGTCAAAGTCTGCATAAGCTTGATTTGCCTGTACCTGCGCAAGCTCGTAACTCGACTTCGCCATTCTGTATTTTCCTCGTCCGAGTCCCCAGTCAAGAATTGGTACCGTTATTCCAACTGAAACAACCTGAGAATTATTAGATTGTGCATATGCTTTATTAAAGTAATAATCCTGGTCACGCAAGCCGAAGGAGGCTGTAAGATTTGCATTAAGTCCTTTCTCGGCTTTAGCCTGTGCAACATTGCTCTGGGCAGTAAGCAATGTAATCTCCTGGTTAATTAATTCCGGGTTATTTTTATGAGCAAGATCAATAACTTCCTGCACATCAATCTGCAGTGTCGGTATCTCAATTGGAATTATCAACTCAACCTTAACATTTTCATTAAAACCCAGGAAGGATCTTAACCTTATCTCCCTGTCTCTCAGATTCATTTCAGCCTCTTTTTTTGCTGTTTTGGTATTGAGCCATGAGAGTTGCATCTCAAGAAGCTCATTTTCGGCAATTGTTCCAAGCTTATAACGTCCCTGTGACATCTGCCATAATGTATCGGCATTAAGGAAGTTCATATTGGCAATCTGAACGTTTATCTGTGCCAGAGCGAGAGAAAAGAAATATTGGACAGCCTGGGTATGCACTGCTTCAATATTTGAAAGAAATGTTTTCTTGGCAGCCTCATATTTCAGTGGTTCTGTTTTCTTTTGCCATCTGAGTGAATTGTATCTGAAAATTGGCTGGGTGAGAACTATGCTTACAGGTGTTGTAATGAAATTACTTGTGTCTTTTTCAAAATCATTTTCACGGGTAAGTGACGACCTCAGGGCTATTGACCCGCCTGTCCAACCGATGTTCTGCGTAAGAGAGAGAGTCGCAAGATTCTGTAATATATTGGATGATACATACTTATACGAATTAGTCCTTGAGTCCCATACCCTGCTGTAGGCAGTGCTGTATTCAGGTGTCGATCCTGAAAGTGTTAATGAGGGTCTGTATTGTGCAATGAATGTCCTGTACTGCCAGTAGCTGGAACGGAACCTGTGCTTGGCCATAAGGGCATTTGGCGATTGTTCTTCTGCAAGTTTAATAACTTCGTTAAAAGTAAGTTTCTTAAGTTCCTGTGCCTCTGTTTTTTGATTAAAACAAAGGAAGGCAGTTATTAATGAAAATAATAGTAACCTCTTCATTGTTAATATTTTATTCGTATCTTAATGATTCTATTGGATCTTTTTCTGAAGCACGTTTAGCCGGTGAATATCCGAAGATTACTCCTACAGCTGCAGATACACCGAAGGCGATAAATACTGAGAAAAATGAGACGATAGTCATGATCCCGGCAATCTGCTCAATCAGCTTCGCCATAATAACTCCAAGGAATATTCCGATAAATCCACCGGTAACACTTATAAGTACTGCTTCAGAGAGGAATTGTACAACTATATCCATCTTTTTTGCTCCGATTGCCATCCTTGTACCTATCTCTTTAATTCGTTCCATAACAGAAGCGAACATGATATTCATAATTCCGATACCACCAACAATAAGAGAGATACTTGCGATTGCCCCGAGCACAATATTAAAAATATCTTTTGTCCTTTGCTGTTGTTTTAACAGCAGTTCAGGAACGGTTATTTCAAAATCTTTCACATTTGAATGACGCCGGGTCAGCATGCGACTGACTATTTCAGTTGTAGGATTCAGCTGTTCTGTTTCATTGACCTGCACAACAATTCTGTCGAGCTGATTGTAGTTTGTCTCAGACTGGGTACTGGCATCGGAGCTGCTTACTATTATGCGTGCCATTCCTCCACCACCGCCTCCACCCATTATAAATACGTTACTTGTTGCTTCCGATACCAGTTTGGTATTTACCAAAGCTCTGTTCTGATATCTTAAAAGCATTGTCTGTATCGGGATATAAATATTATCGTTATACACGTTTACACCCTTTTCTTCAAAACCTGTAAGGCTGACTGTTGTTTTTTGAAGTACTCCAATCACCTTGAGCCATATACCGTTAAATTTGATATACTGGCCTATAGGATCGACTTTACTGAAGAACTTTGATCTGATATTGGCACCAATTATACAAACCGGTATTCCATTTTCTTCCTGGTAAGCATTAAAGAATGCACCAGATATAAGCGGCAGATTGTATAGGTAGAAATAATCATTTGAAACGCCAACAAGCTTGGCCGTATATTTTACACCATTCATCAAAGCTGTTGAGTTAAATGATATCTCAGGGCTAATTCTTTTAACCGAAGGAAGAGTTTCTTTTATAGCATCAACATCAAGCAGGCTTAAGCCTCTTGAAAATTTGTTCGTTTGTTTTTCTCCTTCTTCAGATGAAGAAGATTTATCCTGCACAATAGGATTTACAATAATATTATTAACTCCTACCATTTTCATTTGTTCCATGATCTCCTGCTTGGCACCTTTTCCTATTGCAAGCATTGCGATAACTGCTGCAACCCCGAATATTATTCCAAGAGCTGTAAGCATTGATTTCAGCTTGTTAGAGACAATTGATTCAACAGCAATCTCAATGTCGTGAGCATATCTCAAGATAAATCTGAACATATTATTTCCTGTTTAATGTTACCTGTTAATGGTGGTTTGTTGAGTTTGTTGCGTCTGCTGGTTTTGCTGATTTCGTCGGCCCTCTTGATTTTGTTGATTCTGCTGATTGGACTGACGGGTTCCGCCCTGCTGGTTACCTGACCGGCTAAAACGTTTTCTAAGGGAATCTCTCTGTGCCGGTGTCATATTCTCACGCATTTGTCTGAATCTGCGCACTGCTGCCGTATCCATTGTTCTGCCACCCTGACCCCCTTGCTGCATACCTCCCCCCATGTTTGGAAACTGCCCCATCATATCCGGCGGCATACCCATCATATCACCTCTTCCGCCAAAGCTTCTCTGTGCTTCTTCATTGGATTTACGTTCTGCCTCTTTTTTTGCATTTTCCTTCTCCTTAATGACACTTATCAGATTTTCCCCCAGAAGCTTGGTGAATTTCTCAGGATTTTCAGGAGTGTTCAGATATAATTGTGTTCCCGGCTCAATACCCTGTTCGACGATTACATTATTCTCATTCGATTCTCCCAATACAACAACCTGCTTGTCACCATCTTTAAGGTAAACAAAAGGAATACTGTCAGTACCTGTCTGAACACATTCAAGCGCGATAAAAGTAACATCATTGATGGTCTTTGTAACAATTTTGTTACCTGTTGTCATCGATGGTCTTAAAATCAAATCAGTGCCATCAACTTTTATTTGTACTTCAAACACTTTTGAGTCGGTATTTGGAAGCTGTTCTCCAATGTTGGCAACACTGGTTACAGTTCCGGTATATTTCTTCTCAGGAAACGCATCGACCATAATATCAACTCTTTGTCCAGCTTTGACTTTGCTGACATCAATTTCATTTACATAAGTTTTTGAGATCATGCTTGTCATGTCGGGAAGAGTAGCAACAACATTGTCCCATGGACTGATTGAAGATCCAACTTTTCTCTTTGCGCCCGTCCTGTCTCTTTTGTAGATTACCATTCCGGAGGCGGGAGCTGAGATGATAAATTTCGAAAGAACTGTTTGCAGATCAGCAACACGCTGACGCTCTTCTGCCAGGTTTGTCTTAATTGTTCTCATATCGGAACGTGCCTGTTCAACCTTAAGAGAATAGCCTCTTAAAGATTGTTCAAGCGAGCGGTTTGTTTTATCAAGTGATATTTCTGCCTGCCGGATTGTAGTCGGGGGCTCATATTTTGATTGCTGAAGTGTGATCTCTGCCTCTTCAACACTGAATCTCAGGTTCTTTATATTATCCCTTAGGTTACTGAGATTTACAGCTGTATCAAGAATTTTTACTTCCAGATTAGTTTCAGCAGTTTTAAGCCTTTCCAGTTCATCTTTAAGACTGTTGTCAAATGACGTTCTGTCAAGTGTTGCAATATAATCACCGGCTTTTACTTCCGTACCTTCGGGCACCAGATCGGTAATTTTTATGTCCATAGCACGGATGTTCCTGCTCTGTGTAAATTCAGGTCCGTAAATGTCAGTTGAGTGTTCAGCCTGGAGCTCACCGGTAGTTGTAACTACTATATCGAATTGACCTTTCTGTGCTTCAACATAAAGATTTGTCAGACCCTTCTTCGAGGTCAGCCTGTTGTAAACAATTATTGCAACAATTATTACAATTACTACACCAGCTGTAATGATAATGTTTTTTTTCATCAGATTATTATTTTATTTTTCGATTTTCTCAAAAACTGTCACAAAAGTATTTAAAAGGAAAATCTTTCTATTTTTCATTAACAAAATTTAACATCAGGCAATTTTTGCTTATACTCTGTTAAGACATTTATACCTATCTTTTTATTCCGGGACAAAATGAAAAAAGAAGGAAATTTTATCGTTTTTTAACAATTGACATGACTTTTTCTGCCAGATTTTCAGCATCTTTCAATGTTTTCCCCTCAGCATAGATTCTCATAATCGGCTCTGTATTGGATTTACGGATCTGAACCCAACCCCCCCGATAATTAATTCTAATTCCGTCTCTTTCATCAATTTCAAAGTCGCTGAACTCTTTTTTTACTGCATCCAGAATAATTTTAAAATCAGTTCCCTGCTGTAGTGCAAGCTTCTTCTTTATAATTATATAATCCGGATAACGACGGCGAAGCTCTGAGCATTTCATTTTGCTTTTTGCCAGATGCGTCAGGAACAAAGCTATTCCTGCAAGAGCATCCCTTCCATAATGAAGCGAAGGATAGATAACCCCTCCATTCCCTTCGCCACCTATAACGGCATTCCTTTTTTTCATTTCCTCAACTACATTTACTTCACCGACAGCAGAAGAAAAATATCTGCAGCCATATTTTTCCGTAACATCTTTTAAAGCCCTGGTCGATGACAAATTAGAGACTGTGCTGCCCGGAGTCCGGCTCAGGATATAATCAGAAACAGCCACCAGTGTATATTCCTCTCCAAACATAGTACCATCTTCACAAATAACAGCAAGCCGGTCGACATCAGGATCTACAACAAATCCCAGGTCGGCTTTAGCACTGACAACAAACCCGGAAATCTCTCTGAGATTCTCCGGAACTGGCTCCGGATTATGAGCAAAGTTCCCGTCAGGATCAGTATTTATTCCGATCAGTTTTTTTACACCCAGCAATGTCAATAATTGCGGAATTATAATGCCTCCGACAGAATTTATATAGTCGACCGCAATCGTCAACCTTGCTTTTTTAATTGCTTTTACATCAACCAGATCAAGATTAAGTATCTTATCAATATGCTTCCGGTTCCAGGAATTATCGGGTAACAGCGATCCTTCAGATTTTGAGTCAACAAAATCGAATTTTTCGGAAGATGCCAGTGCCAGCACCTCTTCACCATCAACAGCTGAAAGAAATTCTCCTTTCTCATTCAGCAGCTTCAGAGCATTCCATTCTGCAGTATTATGACTTGCTGTCACAATAATTCCACCGCCTGCACCTGTACCGGCTACCGCCAATTCCACGGTCGGAGTGGCAGCAAGTCCAAGGTCGGTGACATTAAATCCCTGGCTTCGTAAGGTCATGATTACCAGATCACTGACCATTTGACCTGATTTTCTGGCATCACGACCGATAATTATTTTGGAATTTTCCTCGTCTCTTTTTTTCAACCAGGTCCCGAAAGCCGCACTGAATTTTACTATATCGACAGGATTAAGGCTTTCACCCGGTTTTCCTCCGATTGTACCCCTGATTCCGGAAATGGATTTTATTAATGTCATTTCATTTTTTTCAGAAGCACAAAGGTGCAAAAAAAACATTAAATCGTAAATTGTCAAATAATTGTACCTTTGGAGCCTGTCAAAATTATGAAATGGAAAAATTGAAAACTCCTGACAGAAACCGGGGGAAAAATATAAAATCAAAAGGGCATAAAAATATCGTCAATCAATCTCTGAAGAGGTCATTTAAGAAGCCGGGTAAACCTTATTTCAGGCAAAGTGAAGGAGAGCCGGGAAAAATAAGACTCAACAGGTTCATTGCAAATAGCGGTGTTTGTTCGAGAAGGGAAGCTGATGAAATAATTCAGAAGGGATTCATTTCCGTAAATGGAAAACAGATAACAGACCTTGGAATAAAAGTAAGTTATAAAGATGATGTCAGATATAGAGGTAAAAAGCTTTCCGCAGAAAAAAAAGTCTATATACTGATGAACAAGCCAAAGGGATATGTTACAACTGTTGAAGATCCTCATGCTGAGCATACTGTTCTGGATCTGATTGGTAATGCCTGTCCGGAAAGAGTTTACCCCGTAGGACGTCTTGACAAGGAAACAACAGGTGTTCTGCTTCTTACCAACGACGGCGATCTGACGGGAAAGCTTACTCATCCAAAATATGAAAGAAAGAAGATCTATCACGTTTTTCTCGATAAGCCTGTTATAAAAAATGATCTCTTCCACCTCACAGAAGGTATCGACCTTGATGGTGAACTTGTTGTTGCAGATGCAGTTTCCTATGCTGATCCTGATGATAAGACTCAGATCGGAATCGAACTTCATTCAGGACAGAACAGGGTTATCAGAAGACTTTTTGAATCGCTTGGATACAAAATCAGGAAGCTCGACAGGGTTTATTTTGCCGGCCTTACAAAGAAAAATGTGCAAAGAGGTAAATGGAGATTTCTTTCCGATAAAGAGATAAGTATGCTTAAACGTGGCATTTTTTAAATTTCAAAAATGAATCACAGGTCAGGTTTTGTAAATATTCTTGGAAATCCGAATGTCGGGAAATCAACCATTATGAATGCTCTTGTCGGTGAAAAGCTTTCCATTATTACGTCAAAAGCTCAGACAACCAGACATCGCATAATGGGTATTGTCAATGGCGACGATTTTCAGATTGTCTATTCTGATACTCCCGGTATTTTAAGACCTCAGTACAAGCTGCAGGAGGCAATGATGAGCTTTGTCAAAATAGCATTGTCAGATGCTGATATAATCATTTATGTTACAGATGTCACTGAAGAACCTGTCTCTGAAAAAACATATACCGGGAAAATAAAATCGTCGGGAATTCCTGTGATTGTTGTCGTAAACAAAATAGACCTTTCAAACCAGAATGATCTTGAAGGAATTGTCGAATCGTGGAGCAAGACATTTCCTGATTCTCCGGTAATCCCGGTTTCAGCCCTGAATAATTTTAACCTCGATTCCCTTCTGCGTGCAATTCTGGACAAATTACCTGAAGGTCAGCCATTTTTCCCGAAAGACCAGCTTACTGATAAATATGAAAGATTTTTTGCTTCAGAGATTTTACGCGAAAAAATCCTTCTGAATTATAGAAAAGAGGTGCCTTATTCTGTTGAAACAGAAATTGAAAGTTTTAAAGAAGAACCGGGAATAATTAAAATAAGGGCTCTGATCCATGCAACGCGAGAGAGCCAGAAGGGAATTATAATAGGACACAAAGGGAGTATGCTCAAAAAAGTCGGAACCGAAGCCAGATATGATATGGAAGATTTTTTTGGTAAGAAAGTATTTCTTGAACTATATGTAAAAGTTACCAAAGACTGGAGAGATAAGCTCGAAACACTTAAAAGATTCGGATATCGAAAGTAATTATTGAAGTAAGTATGAGCAGGATAGTTGCAATAGCAGGCAGACCAAATGTCGGAAAGTCGACTCTTTTCAACAGGCTTACCTCTTCAAGGGATGCAATAGTTGATGAGATAAGCGGCGTTACCCGTGACCGCAACTATGGTACCTGCAACTGGAACGGAATTGATTTTTCAGTTATTGACACCGGTGGATATGTTGAGAATTCAGACGATATTTTTGAAGAGGAAATAAATAAGCAGGTTCTCCTGGCTGTCGAAGAATCCGATATTATTCTGTTCATGGTTGATGTAACTGTTGGAATCCATGAGCTTGATAAGTCAGTTGCTTTAATGTTGAGGAAGACCAATAAAAAGGTTATCCTGGTTGTAAACAAAGTTGATAATAATGAAAGACTTATTGATGCAAATGAATTTTACAGCCTCGGTCTTGGAAATTATTTCCCGTTAAGTTCTATAAACGGAAGCGGAACGGGCGAACTTCTTGATTATGTTGTCATGAATCTTCCGGAAGAGAAGCCGGAAGAACTGCCTGATCTTCCGCGAATTGCGATCGTCGGAAGACCAAATGTCGGAAAATCATCACTCGTAAATTCACTTCTTGATGAAGAAAGAAATATTGTCACCCCGCTTACTGGGACAACCCGTGACTCTACATATAGCCGATACAATAAATTTCATCACGATTTTCTCCTTGTCGATACAGCCGGATTAAGAAAGAAATCGAAAGTGAGCGAGAATGTCGAGTTCTATTCTGTTATGAGAGCTGTCAGAACAATTGAGAATTCGGATATCTGTCTGCTCTTAATTGACGGAACGAGGGGGATAGAAGCCCAGGACCTTAATATTATTTCGCTTATCCTGAGGAATAATAAAGGAATGATAATTCTTGTAAATAAATGGGATCTTATTGAAAAAGAGAGTAATACAGCAAAAATATTTGAAAAGGAGATAAGAAATAAAACTGCTCCTTTTGTTGATTATCATATTCTTTTTATCTCGGCAACAAATAAACAGAGAATACATAAAATTCTTGAGCTGATAGAGATTGTCAATCAAAACAGGACGAGAAAAATTTCAACATCGGAGCTGAACTTAGTAATGCTTGAAATTATAAAGCATAATCCTCCTCCTGCACTTAAAGGTAAGTATGTTAAAATAAAATATATAACTCAATTACCCGTTTATACACCATCATTTGCATTCTTTTGTAACCTTCCTCAATATGTAAAGGAACCATATAAGAGGTATATAGAGAACAGAATGAGGGAACGTTTTGAATTTACAGGTGTACCAATAAGGATATTTTTCAGAAAAAAATAATCATATTTGGTGTAGTTTTTGTGCAAAAACAGATTGTTACCCGGAGGATTATGAGACCATTAAGCTATTTAACCTTAGTTATCCTAACCGCAGTCTCCCTTGGTTCATGCCGTAAGATCGAGACCTTATCGGACATACCTTATATTAAATTCACAAGTTTTGCTGTTTTTGATACAACAGATATTCTTGGAAATCACAATCAGGGCGGAAGATTAAATTTTTATTTTGAGGATGGTGACGGCGATCTTGGCCTTAGAGCTGCCGAAACAGGGGAAACTGATACTACAAACCTGTTCTTTACACTGTTCCGTAAGGTAAATGGAGTCTTTGATACCGTTCCTGACGATGATCTATTAAAACCATATTCTTACAGGATTCCATATATGGAAAGAACCGGTCAGAATAAATTATTAAAAGGTACTATTTCGGTTACTTTCTTTTACTTGTTTTACGATGTTGCAGATAGTGATATTGTCCGATATGATTTTTATTTAAAAGACAGGGCTGAGCATTACAGCGATACGGTTTCGACTTGCGAAATTCCATTATCTGTCAATGGTTTATATACTAATGAATAGACGATTTAAAGCCTTACACCAATCAATAACACATCATCAACCTGGTCATAATCGCCTTTCCATTCATCATAAAATTTTGTTATTGACTCTTTCTGTTCATTCAGCGGCAGATTTGTAACATCTTCAATCAGTTTTTTAAGCCTGGCAATTTTCATTTTCTTACCGTCTATTCCGCCAAACTGGTCAGGAAGTCCATCGGAAAACAGATACAATGTATCTCCATTATTCAGATAATATTCCTGATCGTCAAAGTATTTTTCAATAACTGATTCACCTCCGACTGATGATCTGTTGCCCTTAATATACTGGGGTTCACCGTCAAGAACAAGAATAACCGGACGCATTGCGGAGGCAAAAATGATATGACGTGTTTTTATATTTATTTCACAGATAACCATATCCATTCCGTCGTTTGAGACACCCAGTTCCAGGTTCTGATTCAGTGTCGAAAAGATCTGTGTATCAAGCATTTTCAATACCTGAGAAGGCCTTGTTATATGCTGGCGCGAAACAATATCCTGGAGCAGCGTAGATCCTATCATTGACATAAATGCGCCCGGTACACCATGGCCTGTGGAATCAGCGCATACAAGTATAAACTTATCTTCGGCCATTTTCTCGAACCAGTAGAAATCACCGCTGACGATGTCTCGCGGCCTGAAAAACACGAAAGCATCTTTGAAAGTTTCTTTCAGCTTATAAATATCAGGAAGAATGCTTGTCTGAATTCTCTTTGCATAATTAATGCTGTCTGTTATTTCCAGGTTTTGCAGTTCAATTTTGTCTTTCTGTTTCAAAACAACGCTTGTCCTGGCTTCAAGCTCTTTTTCAAGATAAGCCTGGATTTTTTTCTGTTCTTTCTCTCTTTGCCTGATGATAAGAATTATGATTCCGGTTAAGATTGCTATGGACGAAAAGATAAACCACCATGTTCGCCAAACCGGTTTTTTGATTAACAAATCAAATGTGACTGGAGACTCTGATGATAATCCATCCTCATTTACAGATCTCATATTGAATTTGTACCTGCCATCACCCGGTGAAAAATCTGTTTCTCTGTCTGTTGTCAATTTCGACCAGTCGTTTTCATAATTATCGAGCCTGGTCTGGTAATAAACCTTGTCAGGATCTTTCAGACTTATTCCCACATAATTTACCATTATATGGTATCTTTTTTTGTAAGGAAGTGTATAGGAAGATTGCAAGGGATAAACGACATCATTAATAGTGATATAATTTATATTATTTAAAGGAGCCAATAACTTTCTTTTATCTTTATTTCTGTCATAAACAATTAATCCCTGAGTTGTTCCAATAAGTACCTTACCGTCAGACGATTCGTACATTCCATGCATATTGCAATCTCCGCTTCTGGCAAAATCAGTTCCATAGGTTCTCATAATTCCCGTATTCCGGTTGTATCTTGAAAAACCTCCCTGATGTCCGATCCATATTCTGTTAATGGAATCAACCAGCAAACTGTGACAATAATCCGACATCAGCATATCTGCCTTGGTGAATGATCTGATTGAATCACCGTACAATTCAAATACTCCGTTTCCGATTGAAGAGGCCCATATATTTCCATCGTTAGTCTGGCCTATTGAAGAAATCTCGTTCATTGTAGTTCCAGACATAATTGCTTTCCCCGGAATGACGCCTTTTTCAGGGTCGATCAGATACAGCCGGTCAGTTTTTGTGGCAATGGCAGCATTTCCTGATGATGTAATATAAATCTGATTTATGCTGTTATGCGGCAATCCGTTATTGATATTGTAACCTCCTATGGAATCTCCGGTGAATTTGTTAAGGATAATTACGCCGTCGAGTGTTCCGAGCCAGATGTATTTTTTATCAGTCTTCACATCGTTAATAAAATCCTGGCCCGAGTTCCCTGAATTATAAAACCGCCTGAGGGTGCCGGTTTTATTTCTTAAATATAATCCTGCTCCTTTTGTCCCGATCCAAATATTATTTTCATTGTCGACACAATATGATGCAATCTCTTTATTTCCTGTTTTTTGGTTAAGATCAGTAAACGATTTAGCCCTATTGTTTTCAATGTCAAACAAATAAAAGCCTGTTGGTGTGCCCAGAAAATAATCGTCATCAATTTTGTTTGTATAAATTATATTATTACGTTCAGGAATTGTTCCGGGCATATAAAAGCTGAATGCCAGGGAATTGAGCATTGAAAGTCCGTCGCCGAATAAACCGATCCATAAGTTTTCTTCAATATCCTGGAATATTACTTTAATGTTATTCCCCGGAAGGCCTGAATTCTTATTTATAAACCTCAGAGATTCTATAGATTCATCTTTTGCCGAAAGATCTATCTGAAGTATTCCTGATTCGTTTGTTGCAAGCCACAGGCTTTTTTTCGAATCTTCAAAGATCGATTGGATACTCAGATTTTCAATTTCGGGACGATTCCCAAAATGTTTTAGATTGCTCTTACCCTGGGTTAATACCAATTTGAACAACCCTTTACCATCTGTACCAATTAAATAATTGTCCTTATCATTTATTTTATGAATAGCCAGAACGCTTGAATAATCAAATCCTTCAATAGTACTGAGAACTGAAAATGAATTATCGTTTACTCTGCATATCAGGATATTTTCCTGTGTGCCAAGAAGAATATCTCCTGATTGCGTCAGACATGCCGAAAACAGAATCAGGTTCTGGTCCAATGAATATTCCTTTATTTCCTTTGGAGATTTTGAGTTTATTCTGAATAATGATCCGCTCTGTGGAATGACATAGATGAATCCGTCGGGTCCGCAAAGCATTGCGCTTATGCTTCTCGTGTTAGATAAATCAATTGATTTCAGATTACCGTTTTCGGTAAAGAAAACTGATCCGTCGTTGCAGCCGAACCATAAAGTGCCGTCATTATCCTTTAGACTGGATGTCGGATAGCGGTCGGGCAGAGAATCCGGAAATTCAATATTATAAAAATCAAATCCGTCAAATTTTGATAATCCGTTTCCGGTTCCAATCCAGAGATATCCATTGTTATCCTGGTTCAACGTATAAATGAAACCATTAGGGATTTTACTGTCGATCCCGTAATTTTTGAACCTGTAAGTCTGTCCATCCAGGATAACTGAAAATAATAACAGACATGAGAGAGTGCTGATAAAGATTTTTGCTTTTGATTGCATATCAGACCTGATATTTATTTAGGTTTCTTAACTGGCGTGACTTTTATTTTAGCCTGGTAAACTGGCACACCTCCGATAGGTGAGCTGAAGAATGGCAAAGCATCGCCTCTCTGACTTTCCAGAGTTACAACAACATTATTATTTTTTACCAGATCACCCTGCTTTTTATGGAATTGAAAGTCAAGAGAGGATCCTACCTCAGGAGGTTCGATAGCTATTTTGGAATCGACCCAGTAATCATCATCTGAAATAGGGATATCAATTCCCTGTTTATATCTCGAGACTACCA